>JAQUZO010000010.1 GCA_028691285.1 Anaerovibrio sp.
AAAGCCGGTCAGCTCATACTCGCCCACCTTGCCTGCATCATCAGCCACCAGGATGCGGTCCCCGCTCCTGCTGCGCATGACGCGCCCCAGATGATGGGCGTCACTGCCGCCGATGGTTAAATTTTCCTGCAGCAAATCCTTAATAAAAATCCTTCGCATAAAATATCCTCAGCCCTGAGACAAATCAGCCTGACGCTTAAAGGCAATGCAGGCCCAGCCTCTGCCCTCCAGCCGTTCCACTACACCATAGCCATGTGCGGCTGCTGCAGCCAGGACATCCTCGATGCGGTCCTCAATAATGCCGCTGGCAAGCAGCGTGCCATTTTTCTCCAAATGCCCGTCCAGCTGCTCAAACAGACGAATGATAATATCCGCAACGATATTGGCAATCACCAGATCCGCCTTGCCGTGAATATTCTGCATCAAATCGCTCTGTGCCACAGAGACCACATCCTGCACATGGTTCTGAACCAGATTTTCCTCCACGATCTTCAGCACAGAATCATCATAATCCACGGCCTGAACGCTTTTGGCTCCCAGCTTGGCCGCAATAATGGACAAGATACCGGAGCCTGTGCCTACATCAAATACCTGCATACCAGGCTGTACCAGCTTTTCCAGCTGACAGATGCACATGGAGGTAGTGGCATGGGTACCCGTGCCAAAAGCAGCACCCGGATCAAGCTCAATTACCAGCTCATCCGCCCCTGCCTCGTAGCTTTCCCAGGTAGGCTTGATGACAACCCGCTCACCCGGCTTTTCGGTATGGAAATACTGCTTCCAGGTATCCGACCAGTCCTCATCCTGCAGCTCATTCAGCTCAATGAGGGCAGGAGCAATATCCAGCCCTCTCTGCTCCAGCTTCTTCAGCTCCTGACGAAAAGTCTGGATGCGCCCCTCCAGTTCCCCGTTGACCGGCAGATACGCCTTTTCCGTGACAATATCCGTTTTCTCTGCAAGGGGAATGTCTGTATAATCCCATTCTCCGGAGGTTATATAATTATTCAAAAGCTCCAGATCCTCGATAACTACCCCGGAAGCCCCCAGATCCCGGAAAAGCTCTGCAATGATTTCCGTTGCTTCATGGGTAGTCTGGATACTTACTTCACACCATTTCATAATCTATGTCCCTTTCATCAAAGCGTTATGCGCAAAAACAACAATAGGCAGACATCAAAATGACATCTGCCTAAATATTATATTAGTTTTGTCCGTAAAAGTCGAGAGCCGGATATTGGCTTATTTGCCGTTCAGAAAGTTTTTGACCTTATTTAAAAAGCTGTTCTGTTCAGGATTGACTTTGGTGCCGCTCAGCTCGGCAAATTCCTGCAGAAGCTCCTTCTGCTTGCCGGACAGCTTCTGAGGCGTCAGGACCTTGATGCGGACATGCTGATCGCCATTGCCGCTGCGGCGCAGCATCGGAATGCCTTTGCCCCGCAGGCGCATCACAGTACCGGACTGGGTGCCCGGCGCAATCTTCATCTCCACCTTGCCGTGGATGGTAGGCACCTCGACAGTATCTCCCAGGGCTGCCTGTACAAAGGTAACAGGCACCTCGCACATCACATCATAGCCTTCGCGGGCAAACAGCTCATGCGGCTTGATATAGACATACACATACAGGTCACCGCTTGGGCCGCCCCGGCGTCCTGCCTGTCCGCCGCCGGCTACCCGGATGCGCTGTCCCTCATCAATACCTGCCGGAATCTTGACCTTGATGGTCTTGTTGACTTTTTTCTGTCCCCGGCCGCCGCACTCTGAGCACGGGGTCTTGATGATTTTGCCGGAACCGCCGCAGCGGTCACAGACATGGGAATTGACCATTCTGCCAAAAGGTGTGTTGGCATAGGACTGCACCTGCCCGGAGCCATGGCACTGCGGACACTCCTCCGGACTGGTTCCCTTGGCGGCACCTGTGCCGCCGCAGGCGGTACAGTTCTCTGTCCGAGGCACCTTCAGCTCCTTCTCCACGCCAAAAGCCGCCTCCTCGAAGGTCAGCTCAATATCTATACGCAGATCTGCTCCCTGCTCCGGCCCATTGCGGCGAGCCTGTCCCCGTCCGCCGCCAAAAAAGGTGTCAAAAATATCGCCAAAATCGCCGAAGCCGCCGCTGCTGAATCCGCCAAAGCCGCCGAAGCCGCCTGCTCCGGCACCTCCGCCAGCAGAAAAGGCATCATGGCCGAACTGGTCATACTGGGCTTTTTTCTGAGGATCCTTCAGTACATCATAGGCCTCGTTGATTTCCTTCATATGGGCCTCTGCATCTTCCTTGCTGTTCAGGTTGCGATCTGGATGATATTTAATTGCCATCTTACGGTAGGCTTTCTTGATTTCTTCATCAGAGGCTCCCTTTTTTAAGCCAAGGACCTCATAATAATCGCGCTTTTCGCTCATTTATCTCACCTTTACCTACTATACATAAATATGAGCTGCCACCTCTATGCAGTGACCTCTGTCTACATACATGCGGGCGGCAGCCCATACTCAAACATTCTTACTAATTATTTTACTTCCGTAAAATCAGCATCAACTACATCATCCTGCTTGCCTGCAGACTGCTGTGCACCGGCATCCTGCTGGCCTGCTGCCTGCTGCTGCGCCTGTGCCTGCTGATATGCAGCGGCACTGATAGCATGAAGCGGCTCCTGGAGCTCTTCGGTAGCTGCCTTGACAGCGTCATTGTCAGTCCCCTTGAGAGCCTCCTTGACCTTCTCGATAGCTGCCTTGGCCTTCTCAACCTGTGCAGCCTCAGCCTTGTCTCCCATCTCCTTGATGAGCTTCTCAGCCTGGTAAACCATGGAATCAGCATTATTCCTGATCTCAATGCCTTCCTTCTGTGCCTTGTCCTCGGCAGCATGTGCCTCAGCTTCCTTGACCATGCGGTCAATATCATCCTTGCTCATGCCGCTGTCAGACTGGATGGTGATATTCTGAGACTTGCCGGTGCCAAGATCCTTGGCAGATACATGAACAATACCATTGGAATCGATATCAAAGCTGACCTCAATCTGAGGTACACCGCGAGGAGCAGGCGGAATATCGGTCAGGCTGAAGCGGCCCAGAGTCTTGTTGCCTGCCGCCATATCACGCTCACCCTGCAGAACATGGATTTCCACAGCCGGCTGATTGTCAGCAGCAGTGGAGAATACCTGGCTCTTGGAGGTAGGGATGGTAGTGTTGCGCTCAATAATCTTGGTGCAGACACCGCCCAGGGTCTCAATGCCCAGGGACAGCGGCGTAACATCCAGCAGAACAACATCCTTGGTGTTGGTCTCATCGCCGGACAGAATACCGCCCTGAATAGCCGCACCTACAGATACGCACTCATCAGGGTTGATGCCGCGGTGCGGCTCCTTGCCCAAATACTTGCGCACTGCCTCCTGAACTGCCGGAATACGGGAAGAACCGCCGACCATCAGAACCTTGGTGATATCGCTGCCGGATATGCCTGCATCCTGCATCGCCTTGCGGGTAGGAACCATTGTACGCTCTACCAGGTCAGCAGTCAGCTCATCGAACTTGGCACGGGTCAGGGTCAGATCCAAATGCTTAGGACCGGAAGCGTCCGCTGTAATAAACGGCAGGTTGATATTGGTGGAAACCATGTTGGACAGCTCGATCTTTGCCTTCTCTGCGGCTTCGATCACACGCTGTGCACTCATCTTGTCCGCGGACAGATCAATGCCGTTTTCCTTTTTGAATTCATCAACAATCCACTGCATAACTGCATGGTCAAAATCATCGCCGCCCAAACGGGTATCGCCATTGGTGGCACGAACCTCGAACACGCCGTCCTCAATATCCATGATGGACACATCGAAGGTACCGCCGCCCAAGTCAAACACCAGGACAGTCTGAGTCTCATCCTTGTCAATGCCGTAAGCCAAAGCGGCTGCGGTAGGCTCGTTGATGATGCGGAGCACCTCAAGACCTGCAATCTGTCCGGCATCCTTGGTTGCCTGACGCTGACTGTCATTGAAGTATGCAGGCACAGTGATAACTGCCTTGTCAACCTTCTCGCCCAAATAAGCCTCAGCATCAGCCTTCAGCTTCTGCAGAATCATGGCAGAAATCTCAGGCGGTGTATAATTCTTGTCATCAATACTTACAGTATAGCTTTTCTCACCCATGTGACGCTTGATGGAAGAGATGGTGCGGTCAGGATTGGAAACAGCCTGACGCTTCGCCAGCTGCCCCACCAGACGCTCACCAGTCTTGGTAAAGCCCACAACGGAAGGGGTTATCCTGCTGCCCTCCGGGTTGGTGATTACTGTAGGCTCGCCGCCTTCCATAACAGATACTACAGAGTTGGTAGTACCCAAATCAATACCGATTACCTTAGACATAATCTATTTCCTCCTTAAAAAAGAACCTTTACAATATTATCATCAAGTCCGTGCAGCCTGAAGGGAGCACGGAGCATCAGCTGTTTGCAACAACCTGTACCATAGAAGGACGGATGACCCTGCCCTTTACCATATAGCCCTTCTGGAGCTCCATAGCGACAGCCTCATCATCCAGCTCAGGGTTCTCCACCCGCATCACAGCCTGATGAAAGTTCGGGTCGAATTTGGCATCCTTGGTTTCAATTTTTTCCAGTCCCTTGTTCTTCAAAATCTCTGCCAGCTGGTTGTAAATCATCTCGACGCCCTGCTGGAACTGTGCCGCATCACTGGCCTCTGCAGCCATTGCCCGGTCAAAATTGTCAAGCATCGGCAGCAGTTCTCTGATGAAATCCTGCACGACAAGGTTGGAAAGCTCCTCCTTCTCCTGACGGGTACGGCGGCGGAAGTTCTCAAAGTCAGCCTGCAGGCGCTTCATGCGCTCAGTGCCCTCTGCCAGCTCCTTTTTCAGGGCTTCCAGCTCGGCAGCAGACTGTTCCGGGGCATCATCCTGGACATCCTCTGCACCTGCAGCTGCTTCACTGTGTTCAGCAGCCTCAGCCGGTGCCTCTGCCTCAGCAGCAGCATCTCCAGCCTGAGTCTCAGGCTGGACAGGGGTATCCTTTATTTCTTCATTTTCCAAAGGCATTGACCTTCACCTCTTCATCTCTATTCATCACCAATGCAATCTTTTGATTACCTCGGTTAAATTCTTATTCATATAGTTCAGCAGCGTCATGGTGCGGCCGTATTCCATGCGGGTCGGCCCCAGCACAGCCATGGACCCCAGCAGCTCGCCATCCAGATGATAGGTTGCCGTGATGATGCTGCAGTCCTGGATGCCGCTGTACTCATTCTCCTGACCGATGCTGACGGTCAGCCCATCTCCCAGATGAGCCTTCAATATGTCCTTCATCAGCTGGTCTTTTTCCAGCATGACCAAAATCTCTTTTACCTTGTCTACATTGTGAAACTCCGGCTGCTCCAGCATATCCGTAGTGCCTCCCAGATAAAGCCGCTCCTTCCGGTGGGAATTCAGCGCCTGGTCTATCAGGTTCATAGCGGATTCATACAGTCCATTGTGGCCAATTTCAGCCTCAATCCTTTTCAGGCTGCCGTTCTGTATAGCCCCCAGTGTATGCCCTGTCAGGCAGTCATTGATTACGGCTGCCATACGCTGAAAATCCTCAAAGACCGCTCCCGAAGGCATCTCCATGATGCGGTTTTCCACAAAGCCTGCGTCCGTCATCAGCACTGCAATGACCCTGTGGTCATCCAGCGGCAGAAACTGCATGCACCGAAAGGCTGCCTGGGAGAGCTGAGGTGCCAGCACCATCGACACATTCTTGGTCAGCCTGGATATAATCCTGGCTGTTTCCTGAAAAACCTGATCCACCTGCTGCACCTTATTGGCATACCACTTGTCAATTACAGCCTTTTCGGCATCCGATACAGGCTGCACCGGCAGCAGCGAATCAACATACAGCCGATACCCCTTGGAAGAAGGTATCCTGCCGGAGGAGGTATGGATGTGCTCCAAATATCCAAGCATTTCCAGATCTGCCATCTCGTTGCGTATAGTAGCCGAGCTGACACCAAGGTCATACTTTCTTGCCAGAGTTCTGGAACCTACAGGCTCTGCTGAGGATATATAATCCCGGACTACAGCCTGCAGAATCTGTCTCTTGCGTTCATCAAGCCCTTTTAGCATTCTATAGCCTCCTCTTGTTAGCACTCCAATATGGTGAGTGCTAACTCATGAACCTAATATACCTCTTATTCGTCAAAAAGTCAATAAGTCAATGCAAAAAAATCTAAAAATATACGCTACAGCAAAAACTCCCCAAAAACCTGATTGCCGAACTTCATCCCCAAATCAGTCAGAGCGATGTGATCCCCCGTCTGGCGCAGCAGTCCCCGCTCCGCCAGGACAGCAATCTTTTTGCCATATACCTCATGGACAGACTGCCGGAATTTTTGCTGAAAAGCCGCAGCAGAAATACCGCAGGCCGTCCGCAGCGCCAAAAAGCAGTATTCCTCCATGTGGGCCTGCGCAGTCATATTTTCCTCTATATGTGCCAGCACCTTTCCCCGGGAAATATCCTCCATATAGCCTGCAAGTGAGTCCTGATTGAAGCAGCGGCGTCCCTGCCAATAGCTGTGTGCTCCGGAGCCGATGCCCAAATAGGGCACATCCTGCCAATAGGAGAGATTGTGCCTGCTTTCATGCCCCCTCAGGGCAAAATTGGATATTTCATAGCGATGATAGCCTGCCGCAGGCAATGTCTCATTGATGCAGTCATACATTGCTTCCGTCAAGGCATCATCAGGCAGGTGCAGCCGTCCCTGCTCCTGCATTCTGGCAAAAGCCGTTCCAGGCTCCAGCTGCAGCCCGTAAATGGAAATATGCTGCACCCCCAGGGACAGTGCTTTGGCAAGGGAATGCTCCAAAACAGGCAGAGTCTGCCGTGGCAGTCCATACATCAAATCCAGGCTGATATCAGCAAAGCCCAGCTCCTGCGCCTGCAAAATGATTTTCTCTGCCTCCTGCCCCGTATGGATTCTTCCTGCCGCCTGCAGGCAGCCATCATCAAAGCTCTGCGCCCCGACGCTGAGCCGGGTCACTCCCGCCTCCCTCAAAAGCTGCAGCTTATCCTCAGCGGCTGTACCTGGATTCACCTCCAGAGTGATCTCCCCTGCTCCGGCAAAATCTATCTGCCTGCCCAGCAGGGCAAACAAGGCCTCCAGCTCCGGCAAGGAAAGAACCGAAGGCGTACCGCCGCCGATATAAATCGTGACAGGTGCCAATCTGCCTGTCCCGCCGCAAAGCCCATCCTCAGCCTGCCCCCGCCTGAGCAGGTACAGCTCCTGCTCCAATGCCTGCAGATAAGCGGGAATTTTGCTCTCTCTGCCTGCAAAAGAAGGAAAATCACAATAAAAGCATTTTTGCCGGCAGAAGGGAATATGGATATAAATGCCAAAGGTCTGCATCAAACCCCACCTGCCCCTCTGGTGCTCAGCTGAATAATGGCCGCTTCCAGCTCCACCGCATCTCCCCGGCCGGTCTTCAGCCCGTAATCGGCATCTGAAAGAGCCAAAAGCACGCTCTTGAGCAAGCCTGCCGGAAAGCTCCTGGCTTCTCTGCCGGTTTTTTCCGCAATAAAAGGAGGCTGCCCCAAGGCGCCGGCCAGTGCCCTGCCCTGAACGCCCCTGGACTGCAGCGACTGCGCCTGCCACCAGAGACGCACCTGTCTGGCCAGCATGCCTGCAAGCAAAGCAAAATAAACACCGTTGGCAAGCTGCCGCCGGAAAAGCTGCAGGGCCCTGTCAGTCTGCCTGGCAGCTATGGCATTCAGCATGGCAAAGCTGGAAATCTCCGGCACCTCCGAAAAAACCTGCAAAAGATGCTCCCGTGTGATGCGCCGCTGCTCCGGCCCCAGAAACAGTGCCAGCTTGTCCAGCTCCCGGCTCAGAAAGCTCAGGTTCACAGGCTGCATGGTACTGACTGCTCCCACAAAATATTCGTAGGCATGGCGGTCCATTTCCTTATTCAGCTCCTGCAGCCTGCCCTGCAGCCAGTCACCTATATTATTGGCGCGCACAGGCTCAGCGTCCATAATCTGCCCATGCTCCTGGATGGCCTTATACAGCTTTTTCCTCTTGTCTGCCCTGCCGTGGTATTCAAAAATCACATAGGAAAAATCCGGCAGCCGCTGCAGCAACTCCAGCAATCGATCCTCTGCGCGTCTATGCCCGGAAGTCCCTGCTTTCTCTCCCTCAGTTTTCCTGTCCCTGAACAGAGAGCCTGCCCGGACAATAATGACATTCTTTTCCACCAGAAAGGGAACTGTCTCTATGGCAGCTATTATTTCGCTGGCAGCCGCCCCTTCCTCAAAAAGCTGCACCTCATCCCTGGAGCAATGCAGCAGTCCCAGCAGTCTTTCCCGCGCCTTGTCTATATAATAGCTTTCCTCGCCTGTCAGCAAATAAAGATGCCCCGGACCCTTTCTGCCAAGTCCTGCCATCAGCTCACCGTATTTCATGCCTTGCACCTCATCATATTTCTCCGTCCGATTTACCTCAATTATATCAAAGCCTGTCTGATTGGCAAATTTTTTCTCCACATAAAAACACCGCTGCCTGCTATCTGTACAGATAGCAGGCAGCGGCAACAGCACGGGCCTTATGCCCCTCTCCGGCATTTCCACTGCTGACAGGAATTGCCGCAAGCAATCAATCCTTGTAATGCTCAACACGGATATTTTTTCCGTCTGTAAAAAAAACAAATTGCTCCCTGCTCATCGGTGCGCAGGATTTGTGCCCCGGTATGCTGCCGGAGCCGTGCCAGTACCTCCTGATGAGGATGGCCAAAACTGTTGTGATAACCACAGGAAATAACTGCCCATTTCGGCGCGGCGGCCTGCAGAAAAGCCTCCGAGCTTGAGCTGCGGCTGCCGTGATGCCCCACCTTCAGAACGGTGCTCCGAAGCGCCACGCCTCTTGACAGCAGCTCTGCCTCCTGCTCTGCCGCCAAATCTCCCGTAAAGAGAAAGCTGGCTCTCCCATAGCTCACACGCAGCAAATTGGAATATTCGTTGCCGCCGCCAGCGGCATTCCCCTCCCCCAACCGGCTGACTGACGGCGAATAGAGCACCTCTATTTTTACACCGTCCAGCTCCATGACCGTATTTTCCTGCAGGGGCAGCAGCAGCTTTGCCAGCTTCTTATTTTCCCCGGTGCCAAATACCTTCAGATATTCTCCGGCTCCCTCATGGCCAATCATGATCGCTCCCACCGGCAGTCTGCCTATGATGCCCCTGACTCCGGCGGCATGGTCGTCATG
Organism: Anaerovibrio sp.; assembly: GCA_028691285.1. Lineage (GTDB taxonomy): Bacteria > Bacillota > Negativicutes > Selenomonadales > Selenomonadaceae > Anaerovibrio. The sequence continues at coordinate 9,226 of JAQUZO010000010.1, forward strand.
GGCGTGAGTCAAAAATATATAATCAAGTCTTTGAATCCCATAATGCAGCAGATACGGCACATCCACCATTTTGCCGATATCATAGCCTCTCTGCCGCACGCCGCCGGTATCCACCATGAAGGCATGTCCGTGAGGCGTAATCACCAAAGCCGCATCCCCCTGCCCCACATCAATAAAATGCACCTGCAGCTCCTGAGGTACCAGGAAAGCCTGCCTGACCAATACAAAAACAATCAGTATACCTGCTGCTGCACCCGCACCGGCCAGGCCTCTGTCCTGACGCAGCCTGTGCAGGAAGCCGGCATAGGCTGGCAGTGTTTTTGATACCCGATGCCTTACCTCCGGCGGCAAAAGGCAAAACAGCAGCACTGCATAATAAAGTGCACAGCTCCACCAGCTCAGGGAAGGCACATAGATTTTACTGCCGGGCAGAGCTGCCAGCAGGCGGGATAATTCATATACCAGCCCCATAGCAACGCCTGCCGCCACAAATATCAAATGGCCCAACCAGGGCAGCAGGCTCGCCAGAAGCCCGGCCAGAAGCCCGGCAGCAATGATCCCTTCTGCAGCAGGGGCAATGATGAGGTTCGCCGCCAGTGAACTGAAGGAAACCGCATTGAAATACCAGATGATGACAGGCAGTACGGACAGCTGCGCCCCTATAGTCACAGCCAGACTGTCTGCGGCAAAGACAGGCAGCTTCCGGCGCAGGAGCTGCCGCAGCGGCGGTGCTATATACAAAAGCCCCGCCGCGGCTCCAAAGGAAAGCTGGAAGCTGATATCATACAGCAGAAGCGGTGAATGCAGCAGCATCCCCAAGGCTGCCAGCCCCAAAATATGCTGTGCATCCTTATCACGCCCCATGGTCAGAGCCAATACAGTCAAAAGGCCCATAACTGCGGAACGAATGACAGGAGGGACTGCCCCTGCCAAAATCCCGTAAAACACAATCGTCAGGGCCGCCAGTGCTCCGGTAATTGACGCAGGCAAATGCAGCAGTCTGCCCAAAGCCCCTGCCAGGCCTGCCATCAGCGTGATATGTGAGCCTGATACTGACAGGATATGCACCAGCCCTACGGTCGTAAATGCCTCCAGCAGCTCCGGCCTGATGCCCTGATAGCCACCGAAAAGCATGGCAAAAACTGCCGCCCCATCCTCCCGGCTCATGGCCTGCTCCATGTATGCCCTATAGCGGCTTCTCACCTCACCGGACAGCCTGGGCAGCCAGTCAGCCTCCTCAGGTATGAGCCGCAGGCTGTATTTATCTGCCGCCATCTGCCCTGTGATACCCTGAGCCATATAGGCCATGGCCGTATTCATCCGCCCGGGGTTCCCATAATCATGAAAGCTCTGCACGGTACCGCTGCATACCATCCTGTCTCCTGACCGTCCCAGCTGCGTTTCCGGCACTGACGCCCAATCTGCTTCTCCATTGGCGTCTGCCAGGCTTTTTGCCAGCTCAATGTCCAATGAGCTTTCATTGGCATAGACCAGCAGACTGCCTGTCACCGGTTTTTCGACATCGGCTGTCAGCAGCTTTTGGGGTACGAGAACATAGCGCAGCCTCAAATTCCCCTGTTCATCTGCCGTCACTCGGGGATTGCCGTCCAAAATGCCCTCCAGCTTCACCTGCCTGCCCTCAAAGGCTGCAATATCATGCGCTCCCGGCACTGCTGCCGAATAGCAGCAGCCCCACCCAAGCAGGAAGACCGCCAGCATGACCGGCAGCAATGTCAGCCTGCTGCCCCTGGCAAGCAGCACGGCACCAACAGCAATACTCACCCCCGCCAACAGCCACAGGAGCTCCACCATACCTCTCAGGCCTCCTGCCTGCGCTCCGCAGATAATTCCCAGGCACAGCACCAAAAGCAGCAGATTGATAAATCCCTTGGGATGCTGCCCGATTCCCAGCCCAACTCCCATATTCAGCCTCTCATCTATTACAGCAAGCCGCGTCCTCACCTGACGCAGCCCTCAAATGGCCGCCTTCTCCTTCAGCCTGGCAAGCTTTGCCTTGCCTATTCCCTTGACCTTCTGCAAATCCTCCACCCGCTGAAAAGCTCCATTTGCCTCCCGATAGTCTACAATCCTTTGAGCCATAGCCGGGCCAATCCCTTTCAGTTTTTCCAGTGCAGCGGCATCAGCAGTATTTATGTTCACCAGCCCATCCTCCGCCCTGCTTCCTGTCCCCTGACTGGCAGAGCTGTTCTTCTGAGGCTGAGTACCTGTGTCTGCAGACGGCTGCAATGGAGGAGGCAGCTTTGCCGGTATATTTACCTGCATGCCGTCCTTGACGGTCTGAGCCATATTTACCCTGCTTACATCCGCAGTAGGCAGCAGGCCGCCGCACAGATTTACGGCGTCTACCACTCTGCCGTCAAAATCCGTATATACCACGCCGGGAGTATTGACCTCCCCAGTTACATATACCGCCACCTGGCTGATATTCCCCTGCCTGGCTCCTCCGGCAGCCGTTTCCTCTGCCGCTGCCAGCTCCTGCCCCGCATCCCCATAGCATCCATACAGGCCGATTCCCACCATCGCCGCTGCCACAGCAAGCAAAACAGCCATACTCCTTTTGTACATCGGCATCCCATCACCTCATTGATTTTTCCTCAATATATCATCAGATACTTTATATTTCAAGCAATGTGATTTCAGCCATTATATATTTAAAGAAAAACTGTAATTATTCTGTGATTTTCTACACATTGCAGCTTCTGCGAAAGCTGTAAGAATAATTTAAGGCAGCAAAAAACTGCACATTGCCAGACATTCGCACAGCTTTGAGAAAGCACAGGAGCATGATATACTGTATATTATCAAGTGTACGAAGGAGGCAAAAAAGAAACTGGCCATAGCTAATCAGGCTGGAAAATTGCCACAAAATACATAATGAGGAGGACATTGACTGATGGCAAACCTATCACAGCAGAAACGCCAGCGTATGCTGGAATTCCTGCAGACCATCCGTGAGGAGCATAAAGACGATGATGATGTGCTGATTGCGCTGGGTGAAATCGAGAGCGAATTGAACGCAAAAAAATACGGCCTCGTATGGGAACAGCACGAAGAAGCCGTTGATGTGCAGATGCAGGATAACATTCCCGTATTTAGTGAGTGCATAGAAAAGGAAATTTCAGGTGCTCCAAATGGAGGCTATAATTTTCTCCTTGAAGGCGATAACCTGCATAGTCTCCATCTGCTGGAAAAGACCCATGCCAAGAAAATTGATATTATCTATATCGACCCTCCATACAATACAAAAAACAAAGATTTTGTTTATGATGATTGTAAGATTGGAGAAGACGATGGATATAAGCACAGCAAGTGGCTTTCTTTTATGTCAGAACGCCTTATAATCGCAGATAAACTTTTGTCTCCAGTTGGATGCATGTTTATTTCGATAGATGATAATGAACAAGCTGCACTAAAATTACTTTGTGATGAAATTTTAGGAGAAAATAGATTTGTAGCGAATATTCCGTGGCGAAAGAGAACCGCTAAATCCGATGTACCCTATGGTATATCACAAGACTGCGAAACCATTTTGTGCTATGCAAATGCTGAATATAAAGCAGCAATCAAAGGAAAAGAACGTAAATATTATGAGAGTGAAGATTTTTCTGGTAGACTGTGGCGTTTTCACGATTTAACAACTCAAAGAACAATAGATGAACGTCCAAACAGTAATTACACTATGGTGAATCCAAAAAACGGAGAAGAATTTCCGGTTAACCCACTAAGGTGCTGGGCAATCACAAGGGATACTTTTCAAAAATATTATGACGAGAACAGAGTCATTTTTCCTGGTGATTACGATTTTTTGAAGATATCAAAACCTGTTCTGCGTTATTGGAAAGAAGATGATGAAAAAAAAGCTGGAACTGATTTTGGTCTCGTTGCCGCAAGTACATATTTACCATCAGATATTGTTGGAATGACGCAGGATGGGACAAAGGAAATCACAGCTCTTTTTGGGAAGAAAATATTCAGTTATCCAAAGCCAACTGGTTTAATACGATATTTACTTGATGTGTCATCAGTGAGAAACAAAGATGCTATAATTCTTGATTTTTTTGCTGGCTCAGGTACAACCGGGCAAGCCGTTATGGAATTAAACCAAAAAGATGGGGGGCATCGCCGCTTCATCCTCTGCACCAACAATGAGAACAATATCTGTGAGGAAGTCACCTACGAGCGCATCAAGCGTGTCATCGGCGGCTATGGTGATGTTCCCGGCATTCCTGCCAATCTGAAATACTACCGCACAGAATTTGTACCAAAGGCCACCGATGATGTCAGCGAGGTACTGCTGAGTCATGTGGCCGAAATGATTCAGCTGGAGCATGGCATAAAAATTGACGGCAGCGAATACATCCTGGTCATGAGCGATGATGAGGCGGACGAACTGGAGCAGCACTGGCACGAGCATCAGGGCGTGAAGGCGCTGTATATCTCGAAAAATGTACTTTTCACCACTGGGCAGAATGCACTGTTCTCTGATGTGGAAATGCACATCATCCCAGATAATTACTTCAAATTCGAGCTGCAGGAGGTGGGCGAAACATGGTAAATCCTGGATTAACAATCAATCTATTCGATTTTCAGGAACAGGCTGTGATAAAACTGCTTGACCTGACTTCCAAACAGGGCGGCAAACAGACTATTGTCATGAAGGCCCCGACAGGCTCCGGCAAGACGATTATTCTGATTGATTATGTGGACAAGTATCTGACCAATGTCAGCAGCAACACTGCTTTTATCTGGCTATGCCCCGGCAAGGGCAATTTGGAAGAACAGAGCCGTGAGAAAATGCGCAAATTCGCTCCGGGCCGCACCACGCAGAATCTGTTTGATGCACTGCTGAACGGCTTCGTTCCCGGCAGTACCACCTTCATCAACTGGGAGTTGGTGACGAAAAAAGGCAACACGGCCATTCGTGACAGTGAGCGCAAAAATCTGTTTGACCGCATTGCGGATGCACACCGCAGCAGCATGGAATTTATGGTCATCATCGATGAGGAACATTCCAATAATACCGCCAAGGCAAAGACCATCATTGATGCCTTCGCCGCAAAGCACATCGTGCGTGTCAGTGCCACCGCCCTTGAAAACAGGCGATATGAATATTTCGAGATTGATGAAGTTGATGTCATTGGCGCAGGCCTGATCACCAAGGCGCTATATATCAATGAGGGCATTGAGGACAATCTGGAAATCACCGATGATTACGATTATCTGCTCGACCTTGCCGACACCAGGCGCAAGGCCATCGCCGCCCGGTATCAGTCTATCGGCAAAAATATCCGTCCGCTGGTGCTGATTCAGTTTCCAAACGGCCAGCCGGAAACCATCGTGGCCGTGGAGAAAAAGCTGGAGGCAATGGACTATACCTACGATAACGGCATGGTCAGCAAATGGATGAGCGAGGACAAAAAAGACCTCCCGGACAATCTGACCGACAATGACGCTGTGCCTGTGTTCCTGCTGATGAAGCAGGCCATCAGCACAGGCTGGGACTGCCCAAGAGCCAAAATTCTCGTCAAGCTGCGTGAGGGCATGAGCGAGAGTTTTGAAATCCAGACCATCGGGCGCATTCGCCGTATGCCGGAGGCCGCCCACTACGAAGATGATCTGCTGGACTTCTGCTATGTGTACACCTTCGATGAGAAATACAAGGCTGGACTGCTTGCGGATATGGACAAGGCATATGAAACACGCCGCCTGTTTTTGAGGAGCAAATGTAAAACCTTTACGCTGGAAAAGGAAATCCGTGACCAAGACTTCGATGGCCTCGGTGAGCGTGAGGTGTTATATAAGGTCTACGATGCACTGTTGAAAAAGCACAAGCTAGGCACCGATAAGGCGAACAACAAAATGCGGATGCAAGCGGATGGATACCGCTTCGGCAATGAAATTATCGGCCATGCGCTGTATGGCCAGTACATACGCACCAACAAGGTGGCCGAAAGCACCACCTACTACACCACTCGCAAGCGTGTGGATACACATAAACACGGCATGGAAATGCTGCATTGTGTGGACTCCATCAAGAGCACCGTCGGTATGCCTACCAATAAGGCAAAGACCATTCTGGAGCGTCTGTTCCGCAGAGGCAGCACGGCTATGAAGAAGCTGCTCCTGCTGGATACCGCTGAGTTTTACGCTTTCATCATCAACAATGAGCATCTCCTGAAAGAGGAATTCCGAGAGGTTACGGCGGATATGGCTGTGCAGATGAGTATGCTGCTGCATCCGAAGAAATCCACCTTCCGTATCCCGGAGCAGGATTTTTTCAAATATGACCCCGGCGTAAAGAACGAGGTGGAATACCTCAGCAATGCCTACCACGAGTACACCTCCGGCTATGCCACCAGCCTTGTGCGCAGCACATCGGAAATGCTATTCGAGCAGCACTGCGAGGACCGCTCCGATATTGAGTGGGTGTATAAAAACGGCGATACCGGACAGCAGTATTTTTCTATCGTCTACATTGATGCACTACAACACCAGTGGCTGTTCTATGCGGATTACATCGTCATGATGAAGAACGGCACCGTGTGGGTCATTGAGACCAAAGGCGGCGAAAGTCACGGTCAAGACAAGAACATCGACAGGCAGATAGAGAACAAATTCAATGCATTCAAGAAATACGCATCCGAGAGAAGAATACACTGGGGATTCGTCCGGGACAAGGACAGCCAGCTTTACATCAATAATACAGAATTTGCTCTGGATATGGCAGATGAACATTGGGTGCCCATTACACAAGAATTTTAGAGACAGCTTCTTTAACTAAGAAAGCAGTTATTGCAAATTATGCAACAACTGCCACAGACATAAAAAAATATATTCCAGTTTGGGCAAAATTTGCCTGCACTGCCATCGAGCTAAATCCATCGCCCTCTCTGCCCTCAAAGCAGCGGGGGCGATTTTCGTTTTTGCCCATTTACGCTGAATTGGCATCCCTGTCTGAAAGCCTCAGCGGTTGTCCACCTTGTCCATCCCCGCCATATCATGCTGGGCAAAGCGCTGCCACGCCAGCTCTTCAAATTTGGTGCCCGGCCTGCCGTAATTGGTATACGGATCAATGGAAATACCGCCCCGGGGAAGAAATTTTCCCCATACCTCAAGATACCTTGGCTCAAGCAGCTTCACCAGATCCTTCATGATGATGTTGACCACATCCTCATGAAAATCGCCGTGGTTGCGGAAGCTGAACAGATACAGCTTCAGGGACTTGCTCTCTACCATCTTTATATCAGGCACATAAGAAATATAAATTGCCGCAAAATCCGGCTGCCCCGTAATAGGGCACAGACTGGTAAATTCCGGACAGTTGAACTTCACCCAGTAATCCCTGTCAGGATGCTTATTGTCAAAGGTCTCCAGAATTTCCGGCTTATAGGCAAAATCATATTTTGTCCGCTGATTGCCCAACAGGGTAATCTCCGGCATCTCTGCTTTCTCTCTGCTCATGGCTCTCCTTTGCTGTCGCGTTTCTGTAAATCCCCAAGATATGGATTCTCCCGGGAAACAAAAAATTTTTTCTCAAAATTCTCCGGCGCTTCCGGCCTGCCGAAAAAATATCCCTGTATGCTGTCTGCATGGCAGAAATCCCGCAGCAGCCTGTACTCCTTTTCTTCCTCCACACCCTCGATGCAGCAGTCAATGCCCACGCTGTGACACAGCTCTATGGTGGACTTCACCAGCTGACGGTCGAAGTCATTGTTTTCCTTAGTGATATTTATTACAAAAGCACGGTCAATCTTCACGATATCACAGGCAAGATTTTTCAGGCAGGACAAGGAGGAATAGCCCGTGCCAAAATCATCCATGGCAATACTAATTCCCTTTTCCCGGAACTGCCGGAATTTGGTATTCACATTATTCCAGTCTGCCACAATCGCGGTTTCTGTCAGCTCCAGCACAACCAGATAAGGCGGCAGATCATAGCGCTTCAGGCAGTCCAGGGCAAAATCCTCAAAGCCGCTGCCCTTGAGCTGCTCATAGGACAGATTGATGCTGATGCGCATGCCCGGCCACTTTTCCTGCCATTGCTTGCATTGCCGCACGGCGGTCTCAAAAACCCATTTTCCCACCAAAATAATCATCTTGGTATCTTCCAAGATGCGTACAAACTCCATAGGCGAAACCATCCGTCCAGTAGGCTTCCGCCAGCGCAGCAGTGCCTCTGCACCAATCAGGCGCTGAGTTCTGGCGTTCACCTGAGGCTGATAGAACAGAGAAAAGCCTTCAAAATCATTATCAATGCTTTTCTGCAGCATTGTCTGCAGGCTGATTGACCTGAGCCAGCGGTTGTAATGCTCCTTGGTGAAAATAATGTTCTTGTTTTTGCCCTCACGCTTCGCCTGATCCAAAGCAGCCTCTGCATGCTTGTGCAGGACCAGATAATCCTTGCCGCCCTGAGGATAGAACACCGTACCGGCAGAAATCGTGCAGAAAAGGCTGCGCCCCTCCACCAGATGCGGACGGCAGAATGCCCGCTGCACCGCTTCAAACAGATCATGTGCCGCTTTCTCATCCATATCAGGCACAATAACAGAAAATTCATCTCCGTCCATTTTGTACAGCATCATCCCTGGCGGCAGCACCGTACTGATTGTCTCTGCCGCAATCCTCAGCAGGATATTGCCGAAGCGCCTGTTATAGGATTCGTTGATGATCTTGAAATTGTCTATGCCAAAAATCATGATGGCTCCCCGGGGAAATTCACCATCCACTCTGGCCAGCATTTTTTTCACGGCATTCTCAAACTGGTATTTTGCCAGCAGGCCGGTGTTCACATCGGCCTGATTGCTCTGCTCCATGAGAATGATAATCCCCGCAAACAGCTCCGGCTGCTTTGTTTTCGGATTGAACGACATTCTTCCCCGGCACCGCACCCACACATAGCTGTTCTTTTCATCCCGCACCCTGTAAAAAGCATCATGCTCATTATCCTCAGGGGTAAACTTCCTGTGCAGGTTCCTGACATATTCATCATAATCATCCGGATGCACCCTCGGCAGCCATTCACTGTCCATATCCTTGAAAATCTCTGCCGGCATACCAAAATCCGTAACCATGTTGGGTGATACCATAATGATGTTTTCCGCTACATCCGTAACAAAAAAATATTCATCCGAGGAAGCACACAGCATGCGAAAATACCGCTGTATCTGCTTCAGGACTGAATTTCCTGGTATCTGACATCTTTTTTTCATAGTATATATTAACTCCATCGCATCATGATAAGACACCTTGTCAACTATATTAATTATATACAAAAAAAGCATAATATCAATAGCTTTTTGCCGCAGTCTGAGAAAATATTCCTATAAAAAAACTGCCGTACCTTAAGATACGGCAGTTTTGCTGAAAATCACATCTCCTGTGCCTTGGTATTCTTTCTCTGCTTTTTGCGGCGGTACTGCAAGAATACCACCAGCAGGAAAATCACAAAGCCAGGCAAATCCGTCCAAATACCAGGAATAATCATCAGGATACCACCCAGGAACTGAGCTATCCGCTCCAGTCTCGTACTGTGGTCTACCAGATAGCCAATCAGGGAGGAGCTTACGCCAACCATGCCCAAAACAGCGGTAACCACCGCCATGATCAGGGAGCCGGCGGTCACATTTATCATCAGCAGCTCCGGCGACAAAACGAAAATATACGGTATGATAAACGCCGCAATCGCCAGCTTTGAAGCATTTACGCCCGTAAGCAGCGGCTTTCCTCCACTGATGCCGGAGGCCGCATAGGCAGCCAGGGCAACCGGCGGCGTGACATCCGCAATAATACCGAAATAGAATACAAACATGTGGGCAGCCAAAACAGGAACACCCATCTGCAGCAGAGCCGGTGCCGCAATGGTGGAGGTAATGACATAGTTCGCTGTCGTAGGCACTCCCATGCCAAGAATCAGTGAGGTAATCATCGTAAAGAACATGGTCGGCAGCAGATAGCCGCCTGCCAGCGCCAGCAAGCCGGATGCCAGCTTCAGCCCTACACCGGTCTTGGTCACCACGCCAATGATAATACCGGCCGAGGCACAGGCAATGGCTACGCCCAGAACATTGCGGGCGCCATCCTCCAGGCCGCGTACAATATCAGCAAAGCTGATGCGGGTAGCCTTCCTCAGACATGATACCGCAATAGAAAGCACAATTGCCACCAGCGCCGCCCGCATTGGAGTATAGCCTGTAACCAAAAGGTAAACAATCACAATCAGCGGAATGGCCAAATGACCTCTTTCCTTGAAAATCACCCATGCCTTCGGCAGCTGATCTCTTGGAATGCCCTTCAGATTGGTGCGCTTCGCCTCAAGATGCACGCCCAGCCATACACCGGCAAAATACAGGATGGCAGGAATAATCGCTGCCTCAACGACCTCGATATAGGGAACTCCCACAAACTCCGCCATCAGAAAGGCTGCCGCGCCCATAACCGGCGGCATCAGCTGACCGCCGGTAGAGGAGGCCGCCTCTACCGCACCGGCAAACTCCTTGCGGTAGCCCAGCTTTTTCATCATCGGAATCGTAAAGGAGCCTGTGCCTGCCACATTGGCTACGGAAGAACCGGAAACCGTACCCATCAGGGCACTGGAAATAACCGCAACCTTGGCAGGCCCGCCGCTGGCCCAGCCTGCAATGGCATTGGCTATATCAATGAAGAATTTGCCCAGACCCGTACATTCCAGGTATGCGCCAAAGAGGATGAACAGGAAAATAAAAGTGGACGACACGCCCAAAGGAATGCCGAAAATACCTTCCGTGGTAAAATACAAATGACCGATGAGCTGCTCAGGTGAAAGTCCTCTGTGGCTCAAAACACCCGGCATATACGGCCCTGCAAAAGCATAAGCCAGAAATGCCAGCACCACAATCACCATCGGCAGGCCAACCACCCGCCGCGTAGCCTCTATTACCAGCAGAACGCCAACCGCTCCCACGAGCAGATCCGGCGTAGTGGTCATGCCTGCCCGCATGGCAAGCTCTCTGTACATAATGACAATATACGCCGGTGATGCCGCTCCTGCTACAGCCAAAAGTGCATCCAAAGGATGCAGCCTATGCCTTGACCAGGATTTGCAGCTTGGATATAAAAGATAGGACAGAGCTAACGCAAAGCCCAGATGAACAGCCCTCTGGAGCTGGGCATCCAGTACCCCAAAGAAAGCCGTATATAATTGAAATATAGAAAAGGAAATCGCCAGAGCAGAAATCAGCTTTGCCATAAAGCCGGTATACAGCATGGTATCTGACTCGCGGTCGTACTTTTTCAGCACTTCCTTCGCCAAAGCCGCATTCTTTTCCGCCTCTGCATTTTTATCTATAGCCATAGCCTTACCTCCTTAAAAATTTTTGAACGATGATTCCAGCAGCGCCTTCAGATAATAGATTCCGGGCGCTGTAAAAATATCGACTCTGTATCCGGGAGAAAATTTTTCATACAGTGGATAGCTTTCGCCATCAATTGTCACAGTCAATTTAGTTCCTACCCCTGTGCGCAGGCTCAGGGAAGAAAAATGCCGCTCCATATTGTCCATGACAAAATCATTGCCATCCTGATAAAAATTGCCGTCACTTGCCATAAAGGGCAGTCCCACCCCAAAAGAATGGTAGCGGGTGCTCCTGAGAACCAGCTCCGACAAATCATCGCTGACAACCAGATATTCCTCTACAGGAGTTTTTTGCACCGAGTGGATAAAGCTGATATTCACATTTGCCCCCTGACGGGCAGGCACGCAGGCAATCAGCTCCGTTTCTCCCTGCACAAAAAGCCTGGGAACGCTGCCCCACCAGAGCAGCACTGTCAGCAGCACCGCTGGAACCAGCAGCAGCAGTCTGTTTGGGTTGAAAATTGAATTTATATGTACCATAACAACAAAAACAGGGCTGCACAGGAGTCTGCCGCAGCCCTTGTCTTCCCTTCAATATTATTCCTTGAAGAATTTCTCTGCACCGGCATTCATCTTGATAGGCATGCCTTTCATTGCGCCTTCCTTGGTAATCATCTTACCAACGGCATGGGCAGCCTTGATGCGATCCAGGTTGGTGAACAGAGCCTTGGCAATATCATAGCCGAGCTTATCATCTACCTTGTCAGTGCAAACCAGCATAGCCATTACAGAAATCGCAGGAACATCCTCGTTGAAATCTGCATAGGTGCCGGACGGAATAACCACCTTGGTATAGAACGGATACTTGGCAATCAGAGCATCAGCCTTGTCTGCATCAACCGGCAGCAGACGCAGCTTATTCTGGGAAGCAATATCCTGAACAGCAGCAGTAGGATAGCCTGCGGTAAGGAAGGCTGCATCAACATTGCCGTCCTTCAGGGCACTGGCTGCCTCGGAGAAGGACAGGAACTGCTCGTCAATATCTTCATAGGTAATGCCATAGGCATCGAGAATCTGGCGGGCGTTTGCCTCTGCACCGGAGCCCATTGCTCCAACAGCCACACGCTTGCCCTTCAAATCAGCGATATTCTTGATGCCGGAAGCCTCCAGGGTAATAACCTGGCAGGTCTCAGGATACAGGGTGGCGATGCCTCTGATGGTATCGACCTTCTTATCCTTGAACATCTCAACACCGTTCGCTGCATAATAGGTAATATCGTTCTGCACGATGGCCAGATCAACAGAGCCGTCCTTCAGCATATTGATGTTGGCAACAGTTGCACCTGTGCTCTGCGCGCTGGCATTCATGCCCTCGATATTGTTGTTCAGTATCTCAGCCATGGCACCGCCGATTGGATAATAGGTACCGGCAGTACCGCCGGTAGCAATATTCAGGAATTTCTTCTCGCCTGCACCGCCACAGCCGGAAATGACGCTGATTACCAGTACCAGCAGTACACTTAAAATAGATAACCTGCCAAATAATTTCATACTATTTCCTCCTCGTCCAACACTCCAGCGAAATCATTCGCTGTTTGTATATCACGTATATCATTATAGCATATTTATCAAATATTGAAAGCGTTTTTTGGGAAATACTGTATACATATTTCTCATCAGCAACTATTCCCTGACGGCAAAAAAGAGGCCCGCAGACCTGGCAGTTCAATACCAGTCCTGCATGACCTCTTCGTCATTTCAATATTCGTTTAGCTGACCATATATACGCGGATATACCTGCTTATCTGATGCCGCACAGATCCCTGACTACCTCACTGGCTGCTATCATGCCGGCCACGGACGGCACGAAGGACATACTGCCCGGGGTAATGCGTCCGGCTGCCTCCTCCGTTTCACCTTCAAGTCTGCGAGGACGGATGGGCTCTTCCCTGGAGTATACCACCTTCAGCTTCCTGACACCCAGTTTTTTCAGCCTCTGCCTCAAAGCACGGGCCAGGGGACAGACACTTGTCTCATAAATATCAGCCACCTCCAGCGCTGCCGGGTTCAGCTTGTTGCCTGCACCCATGCTGCTGATGATGGGGATACCTCTCCTGTCCGCCTCTGCGATCAGGTCAATCTTGCTTGTTACTGTGTCAATAGCATCAACAACATAATCAATTTTACCAAATTCCGGTGAAAAAAACAACTCATGATTTTCCGGCAGATAAAATTCATTCAGCTGACGGATATTGGCCGCCGGGTTGATTGACAGCATACGCTCAGCCATGACCTTTGTCTTTTTCTGTCCCACTGTTTTCAGCGTAGCATGAATCTGACGGTTGAGGTTGGTCAGACTGACAGTATCGCTGTCCACCAGCAGAAAATTTCCAACACCGCAGCGCACCAGGCCCTCTGCCGCATAGGAGCCTACGCCTCCCACTCCGAAGATGGCAACACGGCTTTCAGAAAGCCTGTCCATCGCCTCACTGCCCAGCAGCATACGGCTGCGGGAAAATTGATCCATCATGAGCACCTTGCCTCCCGAATCCTTTAATCCTTGTGGTGTCTGCCAAAAAACAGCGGTGCTGTATTCTTTTTGCGCATGAACTCAGGTACATCCACGCTGTTGGCATCATTCTGGGCCTGACCACCCTGAGCTGCACTCTCCTGCGCATCTGCCGCACTGAATAAATCAGCTCTGGTCACAGGCGGCTTTCCCTCATACAGACTTGCCTTCACAGGCTCCCTGCTGGAAAAAGCAATCGGCTTGATCTGATTCTGTACCTCTGCCAGAACCTTTGGGTCAAAATTCGTTGCTATGATAGTCGCCCGAACCTGATCCCCCATGGACTCATCAGCCACCAGACCAAAAATCAGGTCTACTTCAGGATGCGTATTCTCCCACAGGAAGTTGTTCGCCTCTCCTACTGCCTCCAGAGCCAGCTTGGAGCTGCCGGTGATATTGACAATCATGCCTCGTGCTCCCCGGACAGAAATCTCAATCAGCGGGCTGTTGATGGCATTCTGCACCGCTTCCAGCGCCGTACGCCCTACACTGGTGCCAAAAATGGCCTCACTGGTAGCTCCCTGCGTGAAAATAGTTGTAACATCCGCAAAATCTACATTTACCACACCCGTGGTCTCGATCAGCTCCACAATGCTGCTGATGGACTGACGCAGTACCTCATCCACGGTAGAAAAGGTCTCCCCTACTGTAATATGGCGGAATTCCGGCATTTTTTCAATATTATCATTGTTTACCACAACCAGTGCATCCATATTCTGGCTCAGCAGCTCCACTCCTGCCTTGGCAGTGAGCATCTTCCTGTCACCCTCATGTGAAAAGGGCAGTGTAACCATGCCGGCAGTCAGGATATTCATGTCATGGGCTATCTTGGCAACTACCGGAGCTGCTCCGGTGCCTACCCCCTTGCCCATGCCTGCCGTCAGGAATACCAGATCAGCACCAGCAATCGCCTTGGCAATTTCCTCTTTATCAGAGATAGCTGCATTTTGGGCCTTTTCCACATTGCCTCCTGTGCCTCGGCCTTTGGTGGCTGCAGCGCCTATCAGCAGGCAGGGAATCCCCTCTGCATCCAGAATCCTCAGCTGGCGCACATCAGTATTTATTGCCAGCAGCTGGCTTTTATCAAAACCGCTCTGGGCCAAACGACGCAATACATTGTTGCCGCCGCCTCCAATACCTATTATTTTGATGGTTATTACAGCACCCTTTATCCCGTTCTGCACCTCTGACATGCTTGTGCCTCCTCTGTATCCGCTATATCGCTATTTTATATAATTACAATCAATGTTTTTTTAAGATAATCCCGGCCTGGGTAATCAGCATCCCCGACAGCATCAGTCCGCAGCCTGCAAGCTCGATATCGTGCATCAGCTCCCCCAGGACCAGCCAGCCTGCCAGAGCACCGAAAACAGCCTCCAGGCTCATGATAACCGCTGCCGGAGCAGGCTCAGCCGTCCTCTGACCGGCTATCTGCAGGGTAAAGGCCACCCCGGAGGACAGCACTGCCGCATACAGTATCGGAACGGCAGCATCCACCAGCTGCTGCAGGGTAAAATTCTCCAAAAGAAAGCAGGCTGCCGTATTCAGCAGAGCACATATCCCCAGCTGAGAAGCCGATATTTCGATATTATCTGCCTTTTCCGCATATCTGTCAATAAACAATATATGCACTGACCAAAATATTGAACCGGCAAATGCCAGCATATCACCATAATTTAGATTGAAATCTCCCCTCACAGAAAGAAAATACAGCCCCACGGCTGCGACAAAAGCACCCAGCCAGTTTTCCGGGCGGATTGCCTTGCCAAGCAGTCTTGCCAAAATCGGCACGAAGACAATATACAGGCAGGTGATGAACGCCGCCTTGCCTGCCGTCGTAAACAGCATGGCCATCTGCTGCAGGGCCGAAGCCACAAACATGATACAGCCTGCGCCTACACCATACTTCCAGCCCGATATATAACTGCCTGACTGCCTGGCAGCCTGACGGTGTTTTTTTAAGGCCGCCCAGATAAGCAGTACGACAAAAAAACCTATAATGTATCGTCCCATACCATAGGTAAAGGGGCCAATTCCATCCATTCCTGCCATTTGGGCAACAAAAGTCGTCCCCCACAGGAACGAGGCAATAAGCAGATACAGATAACCTCGCAAAAAACCACTCCTCAATATCTTTCTGATTATATCATATTCAAAACAAAAGGAAAACTAAAATCGCATTTCATAAGAAATGCGATTTTGGTTTTCCTTGCGTCACTCAGCATCCGCTATGAAAATTACAAATCCAGCTTTGGAGCAACACGGGCTTCATCCACCTTCGCCTGCAGCTCATGTAAAGGAGTCCCCAGGGATGCCTCCAACGCAGCCACAATAGCCCCTTCAACCACAGGTCCGTCCAGCATTACTACATTGTCATATCCCATGGATTCAATGACCATTTCTGTAGTCATAACAGCACTTCCCATATCCATCAGTACGGCCACGCCGTCCTCTGAATAAACCTGTTCAACAGCTGCCATGATTTTCTCGAAGCTGGTACCAGTAGTACCATCCTCCAGACCACCAGCCGCCACAATCTTTGCTCCGCTTGCCATCAACTGTGCCAGCTCAACAGTCCCTTCTGCCAAACGCTGACTATGCGACACAACTACGACACCTACCATCGTCTCACTACTCCTTTATTACCATGAGCTTACTGCGCTATGTCCTTCTGCACATCAGAATAAAGCAGGGAAAGATTCTTCCCTGCTTTATCCGCTGCAAAACACATTACTCAGATATGCTCCAACAAAACCTCAAACATATACAGTGAAGAAGTCGCACCAGGATCCTGATGTCCGATACTTCTGTCTCCGATATAGCTTGCACGCCCCTTGGTTGCCTTGATGGTCTTGGTATATTCCACACCTGCACGGGCAGCCTCAACAGCCTTTCCGACAGCAGTCTTCATATCCTCACCATCTCCAATTGATGCCTTCATCGCATCATAAGCAGGGCAGATAGCATCCAGCATGGTCTTTTCACCAGTGGTTGCCTTACCGCGCATCTTGATACCGCCGATAGCCGCCTCAAGAGCAGTAATCAAATCACTGCCGTCAATCTCCATCTTGTCCTTCATGACAGCACCGGCCTTCATGAAAGCCGTACCATACAAAGGCCCTGCAGAACCGCCTACCGTAGAAACCAAAGTCATACCGGTCGTTTTCAGCATAAAGCCAATATCCTTGCCGGCCATGGAAGGCAGCTTTGCCGCAACAGCATTGAAGCCTTTTGCCATATTTACACCGTGGTCACCATCGGCAATCTCGTTGTCCAGTTCGGTCAGATAATCCTTCTGTTCCTCTATTCTGTCAGCGATAGCCTTTAATATTTCGATTGTTTTATCATTCGTAATCATTTAAAATAATTCACCTCTGAAAAATCATTTTTTCAAAGCAGGAGTATCAGCTTCCGCATCATAGAGCTTCTTCATCTCATCATCCAAACGGAGGAGTGTGATGGAGAATCCTGCCATCTCAATAGAGGTCATATAGTTGCCTACCATGGTGTCATAAACCTTGATGCCCTTCTCAGCCAGGAAATCCGCTACATAATTGTTGACGATATACAGCTCCATCAAAGGTGTGCCGCCCATGCCGTTGACAATCACAGCAACTTCCTTGCCCACATAATCGATATCATCGACGATTTTGTTCAGGAGCTCATTGGCAATATCGTTGGCAGACTTCAGGTCCTCGCGGCTGGTTCCCGGCTCGCCGTGGATGCCAATGCCGATTTCCATTTCATTGTCTGCCAGCTCAAAACCAGGCTTGCCTGCTGCCGGCATGGTGCAGGCAGTGATTGCCATACCCATAGTGCGTACATTGGCAATGACCTTTTCAGCTACAGCCTTTACCTCTTCCAGGCTGGCACCGGTCTCTGCCAATGCGCCTGCGATCTTGTGAACCAGAATGGTGCCGGCTACACCGCGGCGCCCGGTGGTATAAAGGGAATCCTTTACTGCCACATCATCATTCACCACAACATAATCAGCCTTGATGTCCTCATCCTTGGCCATATCAATCGCCATTTCAAAGTTCATGATATCACCGGTGTAGTTCTTGACCACGCAAAGGACACCCTTGTCTGTAGCCACTGCCTTGATAGCCTCATAAATCTGATCCGGAGTTGGAGAGGTGAATACCGCACCTGCTACAGCACCATCCAGCATGCCCTCACCTACATAGCCGCCGTGCGCAGGCTCATGTCCGCTGCCGCCGCCGCTTATCAGAGCAACCTTGCCCTCCTTTTTGTGCGCGCGCACAACCACATTGCCGCATTCAAGCTTGCGGAGCTTCTCAGGTGCCGACTTGACCAGGCCCAGAATCATTTCCTCTTCGACGTTTTCTACTGCATTAATAATCTTTTTCACAATAAAACCTCCCAACCTGACATCAATTAATCTGCGAGCTACCTTGACACTCTCTATGGTATTTTTATAGATATCCTACAATGAAAATATCCCCGCCCACAAGGCACATAAGCGGGGATATTCAACTGACAATCAAAGCGGCAGCTTACTCCTCGTCATCCAGCCAGTGCATAGCGTGCTTAACAGCCTTCTGCCAGCCCTTGTACAGCTTGGCAGCTTCTTCAGCAGGCATTACAGGCTCGAAGCGAACATCCAGCTTCCAAGCAGTCTTCAGCTCTTCCTTGCCGTTCCAAACGCCAACAGCAAGACCTGCAAGATATGCAGCACCCAGAGCAGTAGTCTCGATAATCTGAGGACGATCTACAGGCACGCCCAGCAGATCAGCCTGGAACTGCATCATCAGGTTGTTGGCAACAGCGCCGCCGTCTACCTTCAAAGCAGCCAGCTTAATGCCGGAATCAAGCTCCATAGCGCTCAGGACATCCTTGGTCTGATATGCCAGGGACTCGAGGGTTGCACGAACGATATGAGCCTTGGTAGTACCACGGGTAATACCGATGATCATGCCGCGGGCATTGGAATCCCAGTATGGAGCACCCAGGCCTACGAATGCAGGAACCAGATATACACCGCCGGTGTCACGAACCTTCTTGGCAACCCACTCGGAATCAGGAGCGGAATCAACCATGCGT
>JAQUZO010000011.1 GCA_028691285.1 Anaerovibrio sp.
TTATCTATGAAAATATGATTAACGAAATCGGCCCGTCTGCCAACGAATTTATGGCTGACGGCATGATTATACTGTTTGGCGAGGGTGCCCCGGAGGAGCTGCGGGAAAGCTGCTATATAGTTGATGTGAAGCCTGTCAAGGGCACCATCAGGGCGGGCTGTACCATGCAGATAGCCGGAGAGGACTTCCTCATTACAGCCGTAGGCGGGGAAGCGCCTGTTACCCTGAAGGGACTGGGGCACTGTACACTGAATTTTTCAGGGCAGTCCGAGCCGGATTTGCCGGGCAGCATCTATTTGGAAAAAAAGCCTGTTCCTGACCTGAAGATAGGCTCCTCCCTCAAAATAATCGGCTGAATGAAGCCAACCTGAAAATGCCTCCCCAAAATTTTCATATATTGGAGAATGGATGCCTGTTCTGTTGGACGGGCATCCATTCTTTTGTGGTGTCGGCAGAGAAAAAGAATTATTCGGCAGTAGGTTGCATAGTAAGAAAATTTTTGGTAAAATGAAATTCAATATATATTTAAAGGCTGTGAACAGGCAGAGTACATCATACGGGCTTTCAGAGAGGATTTTCGGTGCAGCGCATTGAGTGCTGCCGGGCTGTGAGAAATCTGAGCTGCGGTGCTGGAAAGTGCGCCTGGGAGCTGCAGGGCTGAAAGGGCAGGGGCACTTGTGCCGCAGTTCGTAGGCTGTGCCGCAGGGAATGCGTTAAAATCCGCCAAGGAGCGGCCGGTATTGGCTGCTTGAATTAGAGTGGAACCGCGTCGAACAGCCGCCTCTTATATGGGGCGGTTTTTTTATTTGCCTGAGATGGAGTTGGACTGAAATGTTTTTTAAAAGGCTTAGAGCACGCATCAGAAAAGATATTCGGGTTGTTTTTGAACGCGACCCGGCAGCCCGCAGTGTCATAGAGGTTGTGTGCTGCTATTCCGGGCTTCATGCCATCTGGCTGCATCGTATATCGCACCGTTTGTATATGAAGGGCTGGGTGCTTGTTCCCCGGCTTATTTCCAATCTGGGACGCTTCCTGACCGGTATTGAGATACATCCGGGCGCGACTATTGGCGATGGGCTTTTTATCGACCATGGCACGGGGATTGTGATTGGGGAGACTGCTGAGCTGGGGAAGAATGTTACCCTGTATCAGGGAGTTACCCTGGGCGGTACGGGCAAGGAGAAGGGCAAGCGGCATCCTACCCTGGGCAACAATGTGGTGGTGGCATCCGGTGCCAAGGTGCTTGGCTCATTTACCGTGGGGGACCATGCCAAAATCGGTGCGGGGTCAGTGGTGCTGAAGCCGGTGCCCGCCTATGCCACAGTAGTGGGCATTCCGGGCAGGGTGGTAGTCATGAACGGCAAAAGAGTAGGCATGCCTGTGTATACAGATGAGATGATGAAGCTCCTGGACCGGGAGGTGGATTCAGAGGAAATGGCAGATGAGCAGGATGTTGATCTGAACCATGACGAGCTGCCGGATCCAATGCGTGATTTGATGCTGGAAATGACGGAACGGCTGGAAACGATGGAACAGCGGGTTCAGGAACTTGAAAAGGAGCTGGAGAAGAAAAATGCTGAAAGTTTATAATACCTTAACCAGAAAAAAAGAGGAATTTATACCACAGGAGCCTGGTAAGGTGGGAATGTATGTCTGCGGCGTAACGCCCTACAATCACCCGCATATCGGCAATGCCCGTCCCTTTGTGACCTGGGATGTCATCAAGCGGTATTTTCGCAGGCGGGGCTATGAGGTCAGGCATATCCAGAACTTTACGGATATGGATGATAAAATCATCAGGGCAGCCAACAATGAAGGTGTTGGCTGTGAGGTGATCACTGACCGCTATATCACGGGCTATTTTGCTGCGATGGAGCAGCTCAATGTCCAGAAGGCGGATTTGTATCCCAAGGTTACAGAGCATATCCCGGACATCATTGATATGGTGCAGAAGCTGATTGACCGCGGCTTTGCCTATGAGCTGGCAGGAGATGTCTATTTCAGAGTGGAGAAATTCCCTGAATACGGCAAGCTCAGCGGCAGAAAGCTGGAGGATATGCAGGCGGGTGCCCGCGTCGAGGTGGATGCACGCAAGGCAAATCCTATGGACTTCGCTCTTTGGAAGTCTGCCAAGCCGGGAGAGCCGTTCTGGGAAAGCCCGTGGGGCAAGGGGCGTCCGGGCTGGCATATCGAGTGCTCCACCATGTCCCTGAAATATTTAGGGGAGACCTTTGATTTCCACGGCGGCGGCAGTGATTTGATTTTTCCGCATCACGAAAACGAAATTGCTCAGTCCCAGTGCTGCTGCGGCAATTATCACAGCTTTGCCCAGTATTGGCTGCACAATGGCTTTATCACCATTGACAACGAAAAAATGAGCAAATCCCTGAATAATTTCATCACGGTACCTGATATCCTGAAGCTGTATCCGGGAGAGGTGGTACGCTTCTTTATCCTGCGCACTCACTACAGAAGTCCGCTGGATTTCAGCGAGGAGCGCATCAAGGAGGCCCAGGCAGGGCTGCTGCGTCTGCGGACGGCTTATGACAACGGCAATGCCATGCTGGAGAAGGCGGGCTCGGCAGAGACGGATACGGAGCTGGCAGAAACTGCAGACAGGGCACTGGCTGATTTCTATGGTGCGATGGACGATGATTTCAATACGGCTCTGGCGATTGGCTATATGTTTACGCTCGCCAAGGAAATCAATACCTATGTCAACAATGTCGTAAATAAGCAGGCATGCTTTGACAAGGTACATTTCCAGCGCTTGATGTCCGTATACAGTGAGATGGCGGCTGTTATCGGCATCTTTGAGGGCAGTCTGGAGCTGCCTGCTGCAGATGCGGAGAAGGGCATGGCGGCTGAGGCAATCGAGGCTCTGATAGCCGAGCGTGCCGAGGCCAAAAAAGCCAAAAATTGGGGCCGTGCCGATGAAATCCGTGACAGCCTCAAGGCACAGGGAATTGTCCTTGAGGATTCTGCCGCCGGTACCAAATGGAAAAGGGCGTAAAGATATGACCTTTGAACATTTCCGCAGGCTGGTAGATATGATGTTCGAGCCGGACGGCAGCGGCGGTGCCATGCAGCGTTACCAGGAGGTAAATCCCCGGACGCTGCATCCGCTGGTGCTGGCATATATCGGTGATGCCTACTTCCACCTTTTTGTGCGGGGCAGGCTGCTTTCCTATGAGCAGAGCAAGGTGCAGGTGCTGAATCAGTTCAGTGCTCAGATGGTATCGGCAGTGTGGCAGGACAGGGCATACCGCGAAATCGAAACAATGCTTACCGAGGAGGAAATTGGCGTATACAAGCGCGGCCGCAACTGCAAGAGCCGCGTCACGAAAAGTGCTACGGTGGCACAGTATCATTCCAGTACTGGCTTTGAAGCCTTGCTGGGAACCCTGTATCTCCAGGAGAAGAATGACCGCCTGTATGAAGTGGCAGAGGCGGCTTTTCAGGTTATTTCCCGGGCAATGATGGAGGAAGCCGGCAAAAAACAGGCTGTCCGTACCTGACATTTCTGTACTTTCTTCATTATAATAGTATTTGTTGGTTTTTTTTATTCTTATTTCGGAGGGAGAGGGTTTCATGATAAAGGTCAAGCTGTTGGAGCATACACCAAATCCGGAGCGCGTGGTAGCCATGGCTGCCAGACTGTGCTATTCGGCTGCCGGTGCTGAGGAGCTGGCGGAAAAAATGAGCGATGAGCAGGTGGAGAAGCTGGTAACGAAAATCGTCAGGCTGGGGCATGCCTCCACCATGGAGCATGTCAGCTTCACCTTTGGCATCGAGGGCGTATCCAGAGTGCTGACGCATCAGCTGGTGCGCCACCGTCTGGCGTCTTACAGCCAGCAATCCCAGCGCTATGTAGCCGAGCATGATTTTGAATATATCATGCCGCCTTCGATAGAAGAAAAGCCGGAGGCCAAAGCAAAATTTGAGGCTTTGATGCAGCAGATACGCACTGTCTATGATGAGCTTACAGAGCTGGACATTCCCCGGGAGGATGCCCGTTATGTACTTGCCAATGGGACGGAGACCAAGATTGTGGTGACGATGAATGTCCGTTCCCTGCTGCACTTTTTCAATCTGCGCTGCTGCCACAGGGCGCAGTGGGAGATTCGTGAACTGGCCTATCAGATGCTGGCAGAGGCCAGAAGGGCTGCACCGCTGCTCTTCAAGAATGCCGGTGCTTCCTGTGTTGCTTTCGGCAGCTGTCCGGAGGGGGCCATGACCTGCGGCAGATTTGGCGAGATGATAAAGCTGCGCACGGAGTAAGAAGGCTTTGCCTGTACAGATGAATACAATGAGGTAAAATTAAAATATGGATGATAGAAAAAAAGGCATGAAAAAGCAGCTCGACAGAAAGCCGGGCAGAAAAGCGGCCTCCTTTGCCCCCAGGGCAGCAGAGGAAAAAAATGTACATAAGGCTGCCAAGGCCGCTGCCGGAAGTCCTGCGGATGCTCCAAAGCTGCCTGATGACCTGGTTGCAGGGAGAAATGCTGTCCTGGAGCTTTTGAAGGGCAGCCGCAGTGTCAACAGGCTTATCGTGGCCAATGGCTCCACCGAAGGCTCCATGCGTGAAATCATTGCCGTCGCCAGAGAGCGGGGCATCAATGTGCAGTTTTATGACCGCACCAAGCTGGATACCATGGCGCCTGGGATACGGCATCAGGGTGTGCTGGCACAGGTACCGCCTGTGCAGTATGCAGAGCTGGAGGATATTCTGGCTATTGCAGCCAAACGCCAGGAGCCGCCTTTTATCGTGCTGCTGGATGAGCTGGAGGATCCGCACAATTTGGGGGCAATTCTCCGTACTGCCGATGCAGCAGGTGTGCATGGGGTCTTGATTCCCAAGCACAGGAGCTGCCCTCTTTCGGCTACTGTAGCCAAAACCTCTGCCGGAGCTGTGGAGCATGTACCTGTAGCGCGCATCGGCAATATGGTGCAGACCATCAAGAAATTGAAGCGGGAGGGGCTTTGGGTCGCTGCTGCGGATATGGACGGCAGGGATTATTATGAGACAGATTTGACGGGAGCGCTGCTTTTGGTCATCGGCAGTGAGGGACAGGGTGTCGGCAGGCTGATCAAGGAGCAGTGTGATTTTGTGGTGCGGCTTCCTATGGCAGGCAAAATAAATTCTCTCAATGCCTCGGTGGCAGGCTCTATACTGATGTATGAGGCTATGAAGCAAAGACGGACAGCCAGATGATGCTGTCTGTCTGCACAATGAGAAGAAGGTGTTTTGGTGAGAAAAAAGCCTCGTGAGCATTATATCGTAGATGGCTACAATGTCATAAATTCCTGGCCTGAACTGATGGCACTGCGCAGCGATCTGTCGGAAGCCCGCGACAGGCTGATTCACATGCTGTCAGAGTATGGCGCCTATGAAAAATACAATATGACTATTGTTTTTGATGCCCTGTTTACAGCAGCTGAGGAGAATATCGAAAGAGTGAACCCTCACCTGGAGGTGGTTTACACCGGGCATGGCGAAACGGCAGACAGCTATATCGAGCGTTTGGCGTACGATTTTGTCAGGCTGGGCAGAGAGGTGCATGTAGTCACCTCCGATGGGGCAGAGCAGTCGGTCATTCTGGGTGCGGGGGCCTACCGCCATCCATCCAGGGAATTTTATCAGCTTTTAAAGAAAGCGAAAAAGGAAATCCAGGACAGGTATCTGGGCAGAGTGGTCCTGCCGGTCTCAAGAAACGAAATCGCCTCCCGGATAGATGCTGAAACCCTGGCTAAGCTGGATGCCCTGCGAAAAAATAAGTGATGACTTGACGCACGACGCTTTTGGGCGGTATAATCAACTTTGAGTTGTTGAAGCGTCAAAGCAGCACCGGCTTAGAAAATATGGAGGAGTGGCGAATGGAGAAAGGGCTGATAAGCGAAGAAGAAGCAGAGAAGCTGTTTGGCGGCCTTACTGACGAGGAAGTCATCGCGCAGATCAAGGATAACGAAGATGACTGTGCCATGTATTACCTGATAAGCAAATACAGAAATTTTGTCAGAGCCAAGGCCAGGTCATATTTTCTCATCGGGGCGGACAGAGAGGATATAATCCAGGAGGGCATGATTGGCCTGTACAAGTCTATCCGTGATTTCCGCACCGACAAGCAGGCATCCTTTCGGGTATTTGCCGAGCTGTGTGTGACCAGGCAGATCATTACAGCCATCAAGACGGCTACCAGGCAGAAGCATATACCTCTCAATTCTTATGTATCTTTGAATAAACCGATTTATGATGAGGATTCTGACCGCACCCTGCTGGACATCCTTTCGGGCATCAAGGTGGCAGACCCGGAGGAGCTGGTAATCAGCCGGGAGGAATTTATAGATATAGAAGCGACCATGTCTGATATTCTCAGCGATCTGGAGTGGAAGGTGCTCATGTATTATCTGGACGGCAAATCCTATCAGGAGATTGCCGAGGAGCTCCACAGACATATCAAATCCATTGACAATGCCTTGCAGCGTGTCAAGAGGAAACTGGAGAAATATATGGAATCCACCGGCAATGAGGTAGACATCGCTACCATCTACAAAGGACTGACCAGCATGAAGCGCAGAGAAAGCGGCATTTTTGGCATCCATGCCGGTGCTGGTGCAGAATGAGATAGGGTTTTCTGGCAGGAGCAGTGCGAGCTGTTCCTGTTTTTTATTTCAGCAGTTTTTTTAGTATTATAAATATTTCTATTAATTCTGACATTAATTCATAAATTAAAAATATTTTAAAATAATATGTGTAAATAGTATAATACCTAAGTGCATGTGTCCATTACAGTAAAGACAATTGAAAGCAAATCGCTGCCGCCAGGCGGAGAAGCTATCTGACAACAATAGTAATTACTAGCAATGAAGAAAGAGGATTGGTGGTTATTATTGACTTTTGAGCATGGGAAGTATATTATAAATTAATAAGGTTTATATATTTATTTGTGGAGTATATTTTGTTTTTATGAATGTATAGAACCGTTATTTTTGTACGGTTTATGATGCATGCTTTATATTTATCATCATGTTAGGGGGAGTTTTGATGGATGGATTTGCCAGCTTGGGAATTATGTTTGTTTTAGCATTCGCTTTCCCAGTATTTCCGCTGATTGTGGCTCCGATTTTGCAGCCGCGCCAGCCTACTGCTGAAAAGCAGATACCGTACGAGTGCGGTGTGGACACCATAGGTAAGACCCAGGTGAGATTCCATGCAGGCTATTTTATGTATGCGTTGGTTTTCCTGCTCTTTGATGTGGAGACGGTTTTCCTGTATCCGTGGGCAGTAAAATATGGTCAGCTTGGGCTGTTTGCTCTGTGTGAAATGCTGGTATTCGTAGGTATTCTGGCCATTGGCCTCTGGTACGCCTGGAAGAAGGGAGCCCTGTCATGGAAATAGTAGATATAGTACCGCCTGAACTGAAAAACAATGTGATTGTCACCAGCGTGGATGCGCTGTTCAAATGGGGCAGGGCAAATTCTATCTGGCCGCTGTCCTCAGGACTGGCGTGCTGTTCCATTGAGATGATGTGTGCAGCAGCCTCCCGTTTTGATTTGTCGCGTTTTGGCTATGAGGTTTTCCGTTCCTGCCCTCGTCAGTCAGACCTTTTGATTGTCGCCGGCACTCTGACCTGGAAAATGACTCCGCCGCTGATCCGTCTGTATGAGGAGATGCCAAATCCGAAGTATGTGATTGCCATGGGCAACTGCAATATTGGCGGCGGCCCTTTTGCGGATTCCTACTCTGTGGTAACGGGGCTGGACCAGATTATGCCTGTAGATGTCTATCTGCCGGGGTGTCCGCCCCGTCCGGAGGCCCTGATTGATGCTATGCTGAAGCTGAAGAAGCGCATCCAGCATCCGGAAGCTGCGCAGGGCTCTGAGGAGCGGATGAATGCCAGCAGGGAGAAGCTGGCCGATATGACCCGGAGAGCCGAGTAACAGAGAAGGTGGAGTGAAATGGGAACTTATTTGGAACTGAAATATCTGGAGGAGCTTAAGCACTCCTTTGCCAGTATGGAATTCGACTCCCAGCAGCCGGAGCCGCATATTTATGTCGGCAGTGATGATTTGCTGGGTCTTATGCAGAGGCTGCGTGAAAATCCTGTTTGGTCCTTTGACCGCATGGGAAACATCACCTCTGTGGATTACAAGGAATATATCGAGATGGTCTACATGCTGTATTCCCGCCGCTTTGACAGATGGGTAACAGTGAAATGCAGGCTGGACAGGGAAAAGCCTGTCGTTGAGTCTATGACCCAGGTTTGGCCGGGAACTGAATTCGAGGAGCGGGAAATCTATGATTTGATGGGCGTGGAGTTCCTCCATCATCCTGATTTGCGCCGTATCCTCATGCCGGATAACTACACGGCACATCCGCTGCGGAAGGATTTTGTTCCGCTGCAGCCAAAGATAGAAGGAGGGGTGCTGACATGGCACAAACAGAAAAGTTCGTCCTGAACATGGGACCGCAGCATCCTAGTACCCACGGTGTCCTGCAGGTACAGGTGGAGCTGGATGGAGAGAATATCATAGGGGCGAAGCCTGTCATGGGCTATCTGCACCGGGGCATTGAGAAGCTGATGGAGTCACGCACCTATCAGCAGTGTGTGCCTTTTACGGACAGGCTGGACTATGTGTCTGCCATGAACAACAACCTTGGCTTCTGCATGGCTGTGGAAAAGCTGGCAGGAATTGAGGTGCCTGAGCGGGCGCAGTATATCCGTACCATTTGCTGTGAGCTGAACCGTATTGCCAGCCATCATGTATTCATAGGCTCACTGACCAACGATTTAGGCTCTGCCACCGGTATGATTTATGCCTTCCGTGACAGAGAGAAGATTCTTGATCTGTTCAATATCATCTGCGGTGCCCGTATGACCTGCCATTATATCCGTATCGGCGGTGTGATTGCCGATGCCCAGGATGAATTTATCCGGAAAACCGAGGAATTCATTGATTATGTGCCTCAGATGCTGGATGAATATGACAGGCTCTTTACCGGCAATGAGATCTTCCAGAAGCGTATGCAGGGAACTTCTGTCATCAGTCAGGAGGATGCTCTGCGCTTTGGTATGTCCGGGCCGAATATCCGTGCCAGCGGTATTCCGTATGATATCCGCAAAATAGACAAGTACGGCGTTTACGGGGATTTGGATTTTGACATTCCTGTAGGCAGGACCGGTGACAACTGGGACCGTTACATGATTCGCATTGGAGAAATTGCGGAAAGTGCCAAGATTATCCGTCAGTGTCTGGACAGAATGCCTGATGGCCCGTTCATGGCAAAGGTACCAAAGGTGCTGAAGCCTGCCAAGGGGGATGTTTACCACAGGGTGGAGAACACCCGCGGTGAGCTTGGCTTCTACATTGTCAGTGACGGCACCACCAAGCCATACCGTGTGCACATCCACCGTCCGTCCTTTATCAATCTTCAGGCGCTGGACCACATGTGCAGAGGCATGGTGCTGGCTGACTCTGTTACCGCTTTTGCAACTATTGACCCTCTGATGGGTGAGGTTGACTGTTAATTTTGATAGGCAGGTGTAAAAATGCATAACGGAATATTATACCTTGCAGGCCAGAGCCTCAAGGAGCTCATGCTGCCTGTCATTGGCAGTGAGCTGATAGTAAACCTGATTATGACGCTGATTTGTATTGTCATCCTGTTTTTACTGGTGGCAACTTCCGCCCTGGTATTTACACTGGGTGAGCGTAAGGTCTGCGCCTGGATTCAGGTGCGTATCGGGCCAAATAGAGTAGGCCCATGGGGTCTCCTGCAGTCGACGGCTGATATGCTGAAGCTGCTGACCAAGGAGGACATCATCCCTCACGGCATCGACCGCTGGCTGTGGGTGCTTTCTCCGATTTTGATTTTCATTCCGGCTGCGATGGTGTATGCGCTGTTTCCTTTTGATGACGGCGTAATCTTTGCCGATGTAAATATTGGACTTTTTTTGCTGATAGCTATTTCATCTCAGTCGGTGCTGCCTTTTCTGATGGGCGGCTATGCCTCCAACAGCAAATATGCCATGCTGGGCGGCATGCGCACAGTGGCTCAGATGCTGTCCTATGAGATCCCGATGGTCATTGCCCTGATGGGTATAGTCATGATTACCGGGTCACTGAAAATGAGTGCTATTGTCGAGGCTCAGAGCGAGGTATGGTTTATTTTCCTCCAGCCGATAGCCTTTTTTATCTTTCTGGTCACTGCTCTGGTTGAGAGCAACCGTCCGCCTTTCAACATGGTTGAGGGCGAATCTGAGATCATTGCAGGACCTTTCACCGAGTATACCGGTATGCGGTGGGCATTGTTCTTTTTGGCAGAGTTCGCCAATCTGCTGTCCATCGGTATCTTGACCACTACGCTGTTTTTGGGCGGCTGGCAGGGGCCGGATTTCCTGCCTACTCAGCTGTGGTTCTGGATTAAAGCATTTTTGATGGTCATTGTGTATCAGTGGATTGGCTGGACCTTCCCAAGAACCAGGATGGATACCATTCTGAGCTTTGGCTGGAAGGTACTGCTGCCTCTGGCGCTGGTGAACCTTCTGCTGACCGGCTTTGGTATTTATATTTTTAGATGGTTGTTGTGATAGGAGGCTTCAAGTATGTGGGGCAAAGGACTTGTAGCAGGATTGAAGGTTACCTGGAGCCATTTTTTCGGCAAAAAGGAAACTGTTTATTATCCTGAAGAAAAGCTGCCGATGACTGAACGCTTCCGCGGCGGTCATCTGGTGTTGGATGTTGATAAGTGTATTGGCTGTAAAATCTGTTCCATGAACTGCCCAAATGCAGCTCTGGATTTGAAGGTGCTTGTAGATGAAGACAAAAAGCGTCACATGACCTCCTATGTGCATGATATCGGCCGGTGCATGTATTGTGATTTGTGCATCGAGGCATGTCCTGTCAAGGCATTGGGCTGGGACAAAAACTATGAGATTTCCACCTATTTCAAGGAGGAGCTCACCTACGATGCAGTAGAGGAAGCAAGGAACAGGAGGGACGGAAATGAGTGAATTAGCTGGTTCAGCCGTGTTCTTCGCTCTGGCTGTGGTCATTATCGGTACGGCTCTCGGCGTTGTCCTGAACAAAAATCTGGTGCACAGCGCACTGCTTATGACAGCCTGCTTCATTGGCGTAGGTATCCTCTATATTACACTGGAGGCTGATTTCCTGGGGGCGGTGGAGTTCATGACTTATTCCGGTGGCGTGGCTATCCTGATTGTCATGGGTGTGATGCTGACGCATCGCGGTGAGGGCGTACCCTCCAATCCTTTTAATGGCAGGGAGCTGTTTGCCGCTGTTTTGGCAGCGGTTTTTGTTACCGTGATGGGTCTGGTGGTAACCTTTATCCAGATACCTCCGGGAGGCGGCTTCGTGTCCGGCGATACTGTAGCGGATTTGGCAGATATGATGCTGAATACCTACATTCTGCCATTTGAAATTGCGGCAACGCTGCTTTTGGCAGCTCTGCTGGGAGCGATTATTCTGGCGAAGGGAGATGGCGAGGCATGACCATTGGGTTGACACATTATCTGCTGCTGGCTGCGGTGCTGTTTGCCATCGGCATGTTTGGCGTTTTGTCCAAGCGGAATATTATTGCGGTTTTGATGGGCATTGAGCTGATGCTGAATGCTGTAAATATTAATCTGATTGCTTTCAACAGGTATCTGCCTGTACATGATCTTTCCGGGCAGCTCATGGCTCTGTTCGCCATTGCTGTGGGTGTGGCTGAGGTTGCCGTAGGTATTGCTCTGGCTTTCAGGATTTATCATGACAGAAGCACCATCAATGTTGATGAGCTGAATCGAATGAAGGGATAGGAGGAGCTTGAATGTTTAATGAATTTGCACTTGAACACGCTTGGCTGATTCCCTTGCTGCCGGCAGTATCCTTTGTGATTATCGGCATGCTTACCCGCTCTTATGGCAGGCTGTCCGCAGCTATCGCCGTAACCATGAGCACGGTCAGCTTCCTGCTGGCAATCGGTGTGGCTGCGGCTGTGGCAGCCGGCAATATCACTGTGGATGCGCCGTTTGTCCAGAAGCTTTCATGGTTTCATATCGGCGGCGTTGAAATTTCCATGGGTGTTCTGATCGATCCGCTGACAGCTATGATGCTGATGGTGGTTACCACTGTCTCACTGCTGGTACAGATTTATTCCTGCGGATATATGAAGGGAGATGCGGGCTACGGCCGTTTCTTTGCCTTTCTGTCCCTGTTTGCCGGCTCTATGCTTGGGCTGGTCATTGCGGTGAATTTCCTCCAGATGTATGTATTCTGGGAGCTGGTAGGTCTGTGCTCATATTTGCTGATTGGTTTTTATTATTATAAGGTTTCTGCCCGGGAGGCTGCCAAGAAGGCATTTATGACTACCCGCGTAGGCGATTTCGGGCTGCTGCTGGGCATCCTGCTTCTGCAGCTGACCTTTGGAACTTTGGATTTCCTGGAGCTGCAGCAGCTGGTGCCGCTTTATATCCTGCAGTTTGGCAGCGGTTTCCTGACCATCATTGCCCTGCTGCTCTTTGTAGGCCCTATCGGCAAATCAGGTCAGTTTCCGCTGCATGTATGGCTGCCTGATGCCATGGAAGGCCCGACCCCTGTTTCAGCCCTGATTCACGCGGCTACGATGGTTGTTGCCGGCGTGTATCTGGTAGGCAGGTCCTTTTTCCTGTTCAGTCAGCTGCCGGAGGTTATGACTGTCATTGCCTGGGTAGGCGGCTTTACGGCGATTTTTGCCGCCAGCATTGCCATTACCCAGCGTCAGATCAAGCGCATTTTGGCGTATTCCACGGTCAGCCAGCTGGGCTATATGATGCTTGCCCTGGGGGTAGGCTCTTTGACCTCGTCCTTTTTCCATCTGATGACCCATGCCTTCTTCAAGGCAATGCTGTTCCTCAGCGCCGGTGCGGTTATGCACGCCATGGCTGAGGAAGCGGATATTTTCAAAATGGGCGGCCTGCGGAAAAAGATGCCGGTGACTTTTGCCGCTATGACGGTCGGTGTCCTGGCAATTTCCGGGATACCTCCTTTTGCGGGCTTCTTTTCCAAGGATGAGATTCTGGCAGCAGCTGCCTCTGTCAGCACGCCGCTGTATATTCTGGCTACGCTTACGGCCTTTATGACGGCCTTTTATATGGCCCGTCTGCTGTTTGTGACCTTTATGGGCAAGCCGGCCAGCCAGGAGGCGTATGACCATGCGCATGAGGTCGGCTGGTTCATGCGTGTTCCTTTGATTGTCCTGGCAGTGCTGTCCGTTGTCAGCGGTCTGTGGGCACACCTTGTCGGCTTTGGGGAGTGGGTGCGCTTTGGCCCGGCCCAGCATGAGGGTATCAACTGGCTGATTGCAGGCAGCTCTACCGTTCTGGCGGTGCTTGCACTTGGGCTTGCCTGGAAGATTTATGTTGCCAGGAGCTGGGATGTAGATGCCATCGCTGCAAAATGCGGCGTGCTGTATCAGCTCAGCTTCCATAAATTTTATATTGATGAAATCTATGCTGCCCTGATCAGGGTATTTGTTGATGGTGCAGCGAAGGTGCTGTACTGGATTGATGTAAACATCGTGGATAATATAGTGAATATTCTGGCAGGGCTTGTAAAGGCTGTCGGTGAGCTGCTCAGCCCGGCAGAAAACGGCCAGGCTCAGAGCTATGCAGGTGTTTATCTCTGTGGTGTGATTATTTTGCTGGCTTACGGAGTATATTATGCTTCTAAGCTGATGGCTATGCTGGGAGGTGCGTTCTGATGGAGAATTTTCCATTGCTGACAACGGTTCTGCTGGCACCTATTTCAGCAGCCTTGCTGCTTTGCTTTGTTTCTGCCAGAGCAGTGCAGTCTGTAAGAGTGATTTGTGCCGCTGCGATGACGGTGGCACTGGTACTGACGGTATATGCTTTCTTCAGCTATGATATGTCTGTTGGAGGCATGCAGTTCATGGAGGATGTTCCCTGGATTACGGATTTGGGGGTTCATTATGCTCTGGGCGTGGATGGTATTTCGCTGCCGATGCTGCTGCTGACTGAGCTGATTGGTCTGGCGGCGGTATTCAGCTCCTGGAGCATTGAAAAGCGTCCAAAGGAATTTTATATTCTGCTGATGATTCTCATTGCAGGCGTAACCGGTACCTTTATCGCGCGGGATCTGTTCATTTTCCTGCTCTGCTATGAGGTTGTGGTTATTCCTATCTACATCATGGTTATTATTTGGGGCTCGACCAAGCGCGTCAGCAAGGAATACGCCGGCATGAAACTGACTATCTATCTGCTGATGGGTTCTGCCTTCATGCTGGTCGGTGTGGTTGCCCTGTATCTGCAGGCATTCCCGCCGGAAATGCGTACCTTTGATATGCAGGCCTTGGCGGCAGCGGCACAGGCCGGCAGCTTCAGTGAGGAATTCCAGATTTTTGCTTTTTTCCTGCTGCTGCTGGGCTTCGGCTCGCTCCTGTCCATGTTCCCGTTCCACAGCTGGTCGCCGGACGGCTATGCCGGTGCACCGACTGCAGTATCCATGATCCATGCCGGTGTCCTGAAAAAAATCGGCGGCTATGGACTGATTCGTCTTGGCCTGCTGGTGCTGCCGCTGGGTGCAAAATTCTGGGCACCGCTGATTGCGGGACTGGCTATGATCAATGTCATGTATGCCGCTTATATTGCTTTGGCACAGCATGACCTGAAGTATGTAATCGGTTATTCCTCAGTTTCTCACATGGGCTATGTACTGCTGGGCTTTGCTGCTCTCAATGTGGTATCCGTCAGCGGTGCAGTGGCCAATATGGTTGCTCATGGTGTCATGAGTGCCTTGTTCTTTGCCATGATTGGCTATGTGTATGAGCGCACTCATCTGAGAAGCGTGCGTGAGCTGCGGGGACTGGCACATCAGATGCCAAGGGTTGCCACCGGCTTTATGCTGGCAGGCATGGCGTCTCTCGGCCTGCCGGGCCTGATTGGCTTTATGCCTGAGTTCACTATCTTTGTAGGTTCCTTCAGCGAGTATCCTGTCTTTGCAGTGCTTGCCATTTCCGGCATTATCTTCACTGCGCTGTACACACTGCGTATGCTTGCCAGGATTCTCTTTGGCCCAAGGGACAGCCGTTTTGACCATTTCGAGGATGCCAGGGGCGTTGCAATGATGCCTTTGATTATTTTGGGCATCGCTTTGGTCGGCTTCGGTATCTTCCCTCAGCTTCTGATGGGCATGGTTGGCTCCGGTACTGAACAGCTTTTGCCGCTGTTAGACCGCATCGCTGATGCGCCGGCAGTGTTAGGGGGTATCAGATAATGAATTTTGCAGCTATTAGTACAGAAATTTTTATTCTCTGCCTGGGGCTTTTTGCCATTGTCATGGATCTGGTTTTGCCGGAGCAGGAATCCCGCAAATCCATCGGCGGCGTGCTGATTTTCTCCCTGACAGGCTGGTTCCTTTATATGTTCACCTTGTATAATGGCCAGCTGGATCCTATGGATCCGGCTGCTATGGCAGCTCTGGCTGACAGATTCTTCTATCAGGGGCTGTATCTGGTGGATAATTATGCGCTGTTCTTCAAGCAGATGTTCATTTTGGCAACTGTTCTGACGCTGCTTTTTGCAGCGGATTATGTGCAGTCCGTACTGCGCTACAGGGGCGAGTTTTATGCCCTGCTGATGACCGCTCTGCTGGGGATGTGCGTCCTGGCGTCAGCGACGGATTTCCTGACCATGTTCATCGGCTTGGAGCTGATGACTATTTCCTTCTACATTTTGACCGGTGCCAGGATGAATTCCAAGGATTCCAGTGAAGCAGCGGTAAAATATCTCATCATCGGTTCGGTGTCAACGGCTGTGATGCTTTACGGCATCAGCCTGGTCTATGGCGCCACCGGCAGCATACAGTTCTTTGAGGTCTGCCGCAGCCCGCACCTGTTCTTTCCGCTGGGCATTGCCGGCATTACCATGGTGCTGATTGGCTTTTTCTTCAAGCTGTCTGTCATCCCGTTCCACATGTGGGCACCGGATGTATATCAGGGAGCTCCTACGCCGATTACAGCCATGCTGGCAATGGGCTCCAAGGCGGCAGGTATCGCGGCGATGATGCGCGCCCTGTTTGTGGCTTTCCCGATGCTGGGCATCTACTGGCTGCCAATGCTCTCTGTGCTCTGCGCAGCGTGTATGATTTTCGGCAACATCATGGCCATGCGCCAGAGGGATGTCAAGCGTATGCTGGCGTATTCCTCTATCGCTCAGGCAGGCTATATGCTGGTGGGCATTATTGCTGCTGACCCGGCTGGCATGAAGGCGGTCATGTTCTATGCTACCCTTTATGTCTTTGCCAATGCCGGTGCCTTTGCTGTCTTGTCGGTGGTAGAGGCGCAGAAGGGCAGTACCAGCTACCGCCACATGGCGGGTCTGGCTCAGTCCGCTCCGGTGCTGGCAGCCGTGATGACGATTTCCCTGCTGTCTATGGCGGGCATTCCGCCGACGGCTGGCTTTGCAGGTAAGCTGTACCTGTTTACGGCAGTAGTGGACCAGGGGTATCTGTGGCTGGCTTTTGTGGGCTTCGTGATGTCCATGATTTCCGTATATTATTATCTGCTGGTCGCCAAGGCTATGTATCTTGGTGCCTGGGACGGATCCAGTCTGGCAGTATCCGGTTCCACCCGTGCTGCGGTAGTCCTGAGCGTTCTGGCTACCCTGCTGGTAGGTGTGTGGCCGGAGGGGCTGGCCGAGCTGACCAACCTGGCAGCGTCGACCTTCCTCCAGTGATTCGTGCAGATGGGATTCAGGGCAGTGAGCTGCTCTTGAAATAGGCACCTGTCTGAATGCGGACAGCTTTGGCTTTGGTCAGGGCGTGAAAAGATTATCCTGTTGTTGTATAATGATAGGGTAATCTTTTTTTATTGAGCGTTTTTGTATTAAATTTTCAATTTGGAGGGCAACATAATGAAGACAGCACTGACGATAGCAGGCAGCGACTGCAGCGGCGGCGCAGGCATCCAGGCGGATTTGAAGACCATGCTTGCCAATGGCGTATATGGCATGAGTGCCATCACGGCACTGACAGCGCAGAACACGACCGGGGTGGCAGGCATCATGAATGTTACGCCGGAATTTTTGGGACAGCAGCTGGACTGTATTTTTACAGATATTTTCCCCGACGCAGTGAAGATTGGCATGGTTTCGGACAAGGAGCTGATTCGGGTGATTGCCCAAAAGCTCAGAGAATATCGGCCTGAAAATATCGTCGTCGATCCGGTGATGGTGGCCACCAGCGGCGCAAGGCTGATTGCCGAGGATGCTGTGGAGGTTTTGGAAAAGGAGCTGTTTCCTTTGGCAGATGTGCTGACTCCCAACATTCCTGAAACCGAGGTGCTGCTGGGGCACCCTGTTGCCACAGGTGAGGCAATGACCGCAGCGGCGGCAGCCATTGCAGAACGGTATCATTGTGCCGTGCTCTGCAAGGGCGGGCACAGCGTCAATACCGCTGACGATTTGCTGTACAGCGAAGGCCGGGCAGAATGGTTCCGGGGCAAGCGCATCGATAACCCCAACACCCACGGCACAGGCTGCACGCTGTCCTCCGCGATTGCCTCCAATCTGGCCCTGGGACATGCTCTGCCGGAAGCCGTCAGGCTTGCCAAGGAGTATCTTTCCGATGCTCTGGGGGCTATGCTGGATTTGGGCAGGGGGAGCGGCCCGCTCTCTCATGGCTGCCGGATGATGAGATAAGCTGCGGTCGGGCAGGGTTCAACTGCAGAACAGACCTCGGAGGCTGAGCTGCGGCAGGCGATTTCTGTTGCGGTAAAGACAAATATAAGTTATAATGACAGTTGGTTTACTTTACAAAAATTTAGGAGGCTGTATCGTGGAGAAATACTCACCCCAAAGCATAGAAAAAAAATGGCAGTCCAAATGGCTGTCTGAAAATGTTTATAAAACCGAGATGGATGCCAACAAGCCAAAATATTATTCCCTGGAGATGTTTCCGTATCCGTCCGGCAACCTGCACATGGGTCATGTACGCAATT
This sequence comes from Anaerovibrio sp., assembly GCA_028691285.1. GTDB lineage: Bacteria > Bacillota > Negativicutes > Selenomonadales > Selenomonadaceae > Anaerovibrio. The sequence continues at coordinate 17,999 of JAQUZO010000011.1, forward strand.
ATTCCATCGGCGATGTGCTGGCACGCTACAAAACTATGGAGGGCTTCAATGTCATCCATCCAATGGGCTTCGATGCCTTTGGCATGCCGGCAGAAAATGCCGCTATCAAGCATGGCGTCAAGCCTGCTGACTGGACCTATTCCAACATGGAGAACATGACCCGCCAGCAGCGTGAAATGGGCCTGTCCTATGACTGGGACCGTGCCGTTGCCACCTGCAGTCCGGAGTATTACCGCTGGACCCAGTGGCTTTTCCAGCTCTTTTATAAGCGCGGCCTTGCCTACAAGAAAAAGGCCTTCGTGAACTGGTGCGATAAGTGCGGCACCGTGCTTGCCAATGAGCAGGTCATTGAGGGCAAGTGCTGGCGCTGTGATTCTGAGGTCATCAAGAAGGACCTGTCTCAGTGGTTCCTGAAAATCACTGATTATGCGGATGTACTGCTCAAGGATTTGGATTTGCTGGAGGGCTGGCCGGAGCGTGTCAAGACCATGCAGGAAAACTGGATTGGCAGAAGCGAGGGCCTGGAGTTCACGCTGGAGGTGCCTGAGCTGCAGGAGAAGATTGCGGCTTACACCACCCGTCCGGATACCGTTTACGGTATCACCTTCCTGGCACTGGCTGCGGAGCATCCGCTGGTGGAGAAGCTGTGTGACGGCAATCCACAGGCAGAAGCCATCAGGGCGTTCTGCAAAAAAGCCCGCAATCAGTCAGAGATGGAGCGCACCTCCTCTGAGTCTGAAAAAGAAGGCATCTTTACCGGCCTGTATGCAGTGAATCCGTTTAACGGCAACAAGGTAGAAATCTGGGTAACCAACTATGTGCTGGCTGAATACGGCACAGGTGCGGTTATCGGCGTTCCTTCCGAGGACCAGCGTGACTGGATGTTTGCAGCCAAATACAAGCTGCCTGTCATCATTACCCTGCAGCCAAAGGACCATGAGCTGAAGCTGGAGGAAATGACCGAGGCCTATGTGGATAAGGCAGGTATTCTGGTCAATTCGGCCGAGTTCTCCGGCATGGACATCAAGGCTGCCATGAAGGGGATTATGGACAAGGCTGAGGCGGAGGGCTTCGGCAAGCGCCGCGTCAATTACCGCCTCCGTGACTGGCTGATTTCCCGCCAGCGTTATTGGGGCGCCCCGATTCCTGTCATCTACTGTCCAGACTGCGGCGAACAGCTGGTGCCGGAGGAGCAGCTGCCTGTCCTGCTGCCGGAGGATGTCGATTTCCGTCAGGGGTCGGTTTCGCCGCTGGCTCAGAGTGAAGCCTTTACCAGCTGCACCTGTCCAAAGTGCGGCAAGCCTGCCAGACGGGAAACTGATACCATGGACACCTTCATTTGCTCCTCCTGGTATTATCTTCGTTATACCGACCCGCACAATGACAAGCTGCCTTTTGCCAAGGACAAAGTCAATTATTGGGCACCGGTTGACCAGTATATCGGCGGCATTGAGCACGCCATCCTGCATCTGTTATATTCCCGCTTCTTCACCAAGGTGCTGCGTGACGCAGGCATGGTGGACTTCGATGAGCCGTTCAGCAATCTGCTGACCCAGGGGATGGTGCTGAAGGACGGCAGCAAGATGTCCAAGTCCAAGGGAAATGTTGTATCGCCGGAGGAAATCATTGCCAAATATGGCGCGGATACTGCCCGTCTCTTTATCCTCTTTGCGGCACCTGTTGACCGTGATCTGGACTGGAGCGACGACGGTGTAGCCGGTGCTTATCGCTTCCTGAAGCGTGTATGGCGCATCATGGAGACTTTTGAGGACAAAATCAAGAGCGGTGCAGATAAGTACGATGTCGGCAGTCTGACCGAGGAGGAAAAGGAGCTGCGCCGGGTGCTCCATACCACCATCAAAAAGGTTACTGAGGACATTCGCGACCGCTTCATGTTCAACACGGCCATCAGCTCTGTTATGGAGCTGGTCAATGCCTTCTATGCTTTCCAGAACAGCACTGCTGTCAACGCCAATCTGGTGCGGGAAGTTTCTGTCAGCATCCTGAAAATGCTGGCGCCATTTGCCCCTCATATTACCGAGGAGCTGTGGAGCACGCTCATCGGCGGAGGCAGCGTGCATCAGCAGCAGTGGCCTGTCTGTGATGAGGCGGCAACTGTCAAGGCTGAGGTGCAGATTGTCCTGCAGATTAACGGCAAGGTGCGTGACCGCATTATGATTGCTGCCGGTATCAGCCGGGAGGAAATGGAAGCCGCTGCCAGGGACAACGCAAGAGTGCAGGAGCTGACTGAGGGCAAGACCATCCTCAAGCTGATTTGCGTGCCGGACAAGCTGGTCAATGTAGTAGTAAAATAAGGCTGTTTCACGGTCCTTTGTGGGGCTGTACGAAATAACAGAAAATATGTGACGGGGAATGTGCCGCAGGCAGGTTCCCTGTTATTTTTTTGCAAAAAAATCAATGCCGCAGCATGGACGCACACTTTATGGTGCTCCACATTGCAGCATTGATGGCAGTGTCGGACTTTTGGGATTTTCTCCAATCTCTCTTTAAAATAAATATTCGCTATCCTTTTTCATATTTCTATTTATTATTTTATCACAATAAAGTGATTTTAACATTAATAAAGTACGGTAAAAAGAGATAATTGCTTAATTTTTTAAGAAAAGCTGTTTACAAATACCCAAGGCAACGCTATAATCTAATTCGTTGGAAGATAAAAAATATTGCGAATAAAATCACCAGTGCCAAATAAGCAATATAATAATTTATCTTTGACGAATATTGTAAAGAAAGAGGGTGGCTTGGTGAAGATTACACCAGAAAGATTGTTGAGGGAAATCAGGCTTTTGGGAGAGGGGGAAATAGCGGAATACAGGCTTTTGCGCCGGCTGGATATTTCCCATGGCCAATTTTGTCAGCTGAGAAAGCTGCTGGTGCGGGAAGAATGCCTGCTGGTGACGCATCCCCGCCGCAGGGCGTATTATACGGTGCTGAAAAATGAGTCAAAGGGGGAAATGGCAGCTTAGGCTGGCAATGGAGCCGTCCTTCGGGACGGCTTTTTTGTGCGGGAATATTATAGAAAATTTTCAGAAAAGTTTAAATAAATCTGTTGACCATGACATGTCATAGCCGTACTATATGAGTGCAGCAGGGAGTGAGGTGCTGAAGCATACCAACAGCCTTGAGGCGGCAGGCCGAGGGACGGCTGCCTGGTGCAGATTTTGAGGAAAGGAGGAGATAGGGATGAGCAGGAATCAGATTAGTTCCGTTTTGAAGCTGAAGCTGGTGAAGGGACAGAACAACAGAGGAGATACCGTTTATACCAGCAAAAGCTGGCAGGATGTCAATGCTGCGGTTTCCGACGATGATCTGCTGGCACTGGGAACCGGTATGGCAGCCATGCAGACCGCACCTCTGGCAGAGGTTATCCGCATCGACACAGGAGAGCTGACAGCCTGATGGCTGCAGCTCAGTTTTCAGAGAATTTGGAAGGGAGAGATTTTTATGGCAGCAAGCCTGCACTTAGTTTTTTCACAGGGAAATTCCTCCAGGACAGTTGCTGTCAGCGAGCCGAAGGCTGCGCTGACCAGGGGAGAAGTCCAGAAGGCCATGGAGGACATTGTCAGCCTCCGGACACTTCTGGCAGGGAAGAAGCCTGTGGACGCAGTCAAGGCTGCGTACCTCAGCGAAATTGTAATTACAGAGCTGGATGCAGCCTGACACTGGATGCGCCGGATGAGTGCCGGCGGTTTTGAAAAGGAGGGGGATTTATGGCAATTCGCAGCAATCAGGAAACAGCTTTGAAGCTGTCCTTTGTTACCGGTACGGACAAGAACAATCGGGAGGTTGTAGAAAGCAGGACTATCCGTGATTTTGACGCCGGTACCTCGGATGAGGATCTGCTGTCCGCAGGCAGCGGGCTTGCGGGTCTGTACCGCTATGAGCGCGAAGGGATTTATCGTGTGGATACCTGTGTCCTGAAGGCAGCCTGAGTCAGGCTGAATAGTTTCAGGCACGATGGATGAAAGGAGGAGATTTTATGGCAAGTACCCTGAATATGGTATTTACCCGCGGCAGTGCAGCCAAGACCATTGCCCTGTCCGAGCCCCGCAGGGATTTAACCGGGGCGGAGGTGCACGATATCATGCAGACCATCCTGGACAGGCAGATATTTCTGTTTGCCGGGGATGCGGCGCAGCTTGACGGCATCAAGCGGGCCTATATCCGTGAAAATGTGGTTACGGAGCTGCCGGAAGGCTGAGCTCCCTGCATGAACCCTGTTTACCACTGATGATGAGATTGAACTGAAGCACAGATAAAATGCCTCGTCCCACCCAGACGGGGCATTTCGTTTATCCTGCTGCTCCTTGGGCAGCAGCTATTGGGCACTGGTGTGCCGGAAAGGAGCAAAATATGGATGAAGCTATTTTATCAGCCGTTTCCAGTGTGGGCTTTCCCATTGCGGTTTCCTGTTATCTGCTCATTAAATTTCAGGCGACCCTGGACAGGTTTTCCACCAAGATGGACGAGCTGATTTTGGAGCTGCGCAGGGGCTGCTCCAATGCACCGAAATAAATATTGATGGCTGCGCTCCCGTGTCTTGGCTGCTTTGGCGGCTGAGGTGCGGGAGCTTTTTATTCACTATAACATATTTTGGTGTCCATTGGTAGTGGAAAAATCAAAAAACTGCCCTTATATTTTTTAGATTTATATGCAGTTATCCTGAACAGCAAAATTTTCAAAAAGGGGATTTTTGTACTAGACAAGATGGGTATAATGGCTGTATCATGGGTATAATAAGGTTTGCGATGTCTCAAAACGGGAATGGAGGAATGAAAAATGTCAATAAAGAAACCAGGTCTGCCGTTTTTTGTGCAGGCTGCCATACCGGTTATGTCCTCGGGGGGGGGACATCAACCCGCGGCTTGACACCTGCTTATCCAGGGAATATGGCAAGGGGCTTCCTGCCCCGTTCCAGGCAAATCTGCCATGGAGCAGCAGCGATGCAGAGCATCTGCCGCAGGTTGTTAGGGATGGAGCGTGAAAGGATTATTTTATGATGAAAATTTCCAGAAAACGGCGGCGTGCCCTGTCCCTGGCTATAGCGGTTCTGCTGTCCGGCGGATATTTTGCCTGGAATATCAGCAGTGCCTGTGCCGAGGAGGTTACCGGCAATCATTTTATTCTTCCGCAGGATATCGCTGAGGCGGAGAGGGATGGCAATATTATTGCGGCGGGCTATCGCGATTTTGGGGCTATCGGGAACCCTGAGGCTAAAATTTATGTCCGTAATAATTCCCTTGGGGTTGAACCGAACAGTACTTGGGATAAAGGGATATATGGCGGCTATGCCTTTGCTGCTGCTGAGGGCGCTCCTGACAGTGTTTTGCAGGTTCATTCTCTTTACAATACGGTTACGGTAAATAATGCTGCTGGTGCCGGTATCTATGGCGGACATGCTTATGGAGGCCTGTATATATATCCTGGCTCCGCTTATGGAGAGTTGCATGTGCATGCTGACCACAATACGGTTCGGTTAAATCAAAGCACGGCTGCTGGTGCCGGTATCTATGGCGGATATGCTTATGGAGGCCTGTATATATATTCTGATTCTGGCTCCGATTATGGAGAGTTGCGTGTGCATGCTGACCACAATACGGTTCGGTTAAATCAAAGCACGGCTGCTGATGATATATATGGCGGCAAAGCAAATGTAGAAGGATGGGTATATTACAACACATATGAAGAAAGCTGTGCTGATGCAAATGATGTTGAAGTTGTGGGCGGTTTGGTCAAGGGTAAAATATATGGCGGCTATGCGGGCGGAAATGCATATGAGCCTGAGTATGTGAAAGCAGCAAGCCACGCCGATGGCAACGCAGTGTATCTTCAGAGTGTTGCTGCCGCTGATGATGTATATGGCGGTTATGCAGAGCTGACTGGGATAGGTTCGCATATTTATCAGAATAAGGAATGTCATGCCGATGGCAATACCGTTACTGTAAATGGCGGCAGTATTGCAGGAAATATCTATGGCGGTTATGCTGACAGCGGTGACGCCAGAGACAATACAGTCAAGCTTCATGGTGTAGCAGCAAAGCAGGCTACAGTTTATGGCGGCTATGCGGATGGCGGAAGCAGCACCGGCAATACCCTGGCTGTTTACGGCGGCGGCACCACCATCAAGGGGATTGGGGCGGGCACCGTCCAAAACCTGCATTTTTATCTTGGTGATAGCGTAAAGAGCAATGATACGGCGCTTTTGACGGTCAACAGTGCAGCGGATATTACGGGTATGCAGGTGGGGGTAGGCGTCAACGGTTCAGCCAGGGCACTGAGAAAGGGGGACACGGTTTCCCTGCTGCAGACAGTGGGCGGTGAGCTGACCAGCGATGAGAGCAATCTTGTCAACCACACCGAGGGGATGCAGGGCGTGTCCCTAAAATATAAGTTCCAGCTTGCCCGGCAGGGGACGGATACGCTTACTGCGCAGGTAACGGAAGCACCTGCTGTCAATGAACGGACAAAATCACTGGTGGAAACCCATGCGGCTATGACCGAAGGGCTCAATCAGGGAGCGGATCTGCTGGCGGGAGCTGGCTTTTCGGCCGCCGAACAGGCAGTGAAGCTGCAGGCGGCAGAAAATATCTCCGGCAGCAGGGAAGTCAGTCCTGCACAGGCAGATGCTGACAATGGTCTGCCGGTGAGCACTTCCCCTGAGGCTGCCAGCGGGTTCGTTCCCTGGGCGGTCATGGAGCAGTCAAATCTCCGTGCTCATTCCGGCTCTTATGTGGATACTCACGGCAGCAGTCTGGGCGTGGGCTTTGCCCGCAGCCAGAATCTGAGGCAGGGCACTCTCCTGCACGGGCCATTTGTATCCTACGGCAGGGGCAGCTATGACAGCTACTTGGATGACGGCACCCACGGCAGCGGTAATATCAACTATTTCGGAGCTGGCTATCTGGCAAGATACACTGCTGCGAATAATTTCTACATGGAAGGAAGCCTGCAGGGAGGCAGAACCTGGAGTGACTATGCCGGCAGCATTGAAGCAGGTACCTATACCAACTATGACAACTCCGGCACCTTCTATGCCGCCCAGCTTGGCATAGGCAGAAAGTTCACTCTCAGCAAAACTGCCGGGCTGGATACCTATTTCCGCTATCTCTGGTCACACCAAAAGTCGAGCAGCAGCAGACTGAACAGCGGTGAGCTGTATGACTTTGACAGTGTCAATTCCCACCGTCTGCGCCTTGGCACCCGCTGGACGCAAAAAACCAGCGAGCAGGACACCCTCTATGCCGGTCTTGCCTGGGAATATGAACTGGACGGCAAAGCCTGTGCCGGCTATGAGGGCTACAGCACACCAAGTCCCAGCATGAAGGGCGGCAGCATCATGGCAGAGCTGGGCTACCGCTGGCAGCCGAGGCACGGCAATGTCAGCTATGACCTGAAGCTCAGCGGCTGGCAGGGCAAACGGGAGGGCATTACCGCCGCAGCACAGGTAAGCTGGGCATTTTAGGAAATTTATTTGCAAATAAAAAGTATGGCGGCCCTGTTTTTTAACAGGGCCGCTATGGCTGTCGGATGCTTTTGCTGCTGGAGACGGCAGACTGGAGCTGGAGGTCATTGCTTACAATATAAATGCAGGCAAAAACGAAGTCCTGATGACGAAATGCCGGGCCTTGAAGGAATACAGCATTTTTGTCAGTCTGGTGCGGGAAAAATATGCTGAGGGTCAGGATTTGAGCCGTGCTATCAAGGATACTATCAGATACTGCCAGCAGCATGATATATTGAAGGAATTTTTGGCTGAAAAAGCTATGGAGGTGCAGGATATGGTCAACTTTAAATGGGACCTGGAAGAAGCTAAAAAAGTCTGGTTTAAGGAGGGCGTAGAGGAAGGCATAGAAAAAGGTTTGATAAGAGGGCTGGAAAAGGGAAGGCTGGAGACAGCTCTGGAGCTGCTTAAAAGCCAATTTGATGCTGAGGTGGTAGCGAAAGCGACGAAGCTCTCCTTGGAAAAGGTGAATGAGCTGGCCAGAGCCAATAAATTAATCTGAATATATATGAAAATGCGAAAGCCTGTCTTGGCTGTTTCCCATGTTTTGTCTGACATTGGGCAGCTCGTTGAAGGCTTTCGCATTTTTTAATGCCAGTTCAGGCACAGCTCCATAAAATATCGCAGATTTTTGCTGATGTATTTGTTGCGGTGGTGCACCAGCCTGAAGGTGCGCTTGAACTCCAGGCCGGGAATGGCAAAGGTGCTGAGAGAGCCGGCAGCCAATTCTCTTTGTACCAGGCGGCGGGAGATGATGCTGATGCCCATGTCGGCACTGACTGCCTGCTTGATGCTTTCGCTGCTGTTATATTCGCCTGCTGTCTGAAAGCTGAGATGATGCTTTTCCATGGTACGGGCAAAGAGGGTGCGGGTGCCGCTGCCGCGTTCACGCAGAATAAAGGGCTGGAGGCTGAGCTCGTCACCTGCGCAGCTGAGCCGTGGGAGCCGTCCGGGAGCGGCAATGAATATCAGCTCATCGGACATAAAGGGGATGGCAGTCAGGTATTCAGACTTTATCTCGCCCTCTACCAGCGCCATATCCAGCTGGTCCTTCAGCAGGCAGGATTCCAGAGTAGCAGTGTTGTTGATTTGGGAGAAAATCTGCTGCTCCGGCAGGGCCTTTTTCAGACTGGATAAAATATCAATAAAAATACTTTCGCCTATGGACAGCGTCGCTCCCAGGCGAAGGGGAGAGGCAATGGCAAAGCCACGCAGAGCGGTTTCTGTCTGGGCAGTCAGGCTGATGATATGCCTGGCATAATGCAGCAGCTCATGTCCTGCCGGAGTCAAAAACAGTTTTTTCCCCAGGCGTTCAAACAGCAGGACATCATAAAAGCTCTCCAGCTCCTTGATGGTCTGGCTGATGGAGGGCTGGGATATGTGAAGCTGTTGTGCCGCTTTGGTCATACTGTTGGTGTCGCATACACAAATAAAAAACTGGAAATGCCGCAGAGTCATGGTGTCCTCCTGTACATAACTAAATACCTATCAAAAACATTATATCATAATATTTTACATATATATCACAAAATGTTATCATTACGAATGTAAAAATTGAGTATTTAGGAGGATATATATGAAAAAGGAATATCTCACAGGAATTTTGTTTGCACTG
>JAQUZO010000105.1 GCA_028691285.1 Anaerovibrio sp.
ACGGTTGAAATGTGATATACTGTTCAAAACGGTTAACATCCTTTCTGAATTTGGTGTGCAAATTAAATTCTACAGGATTTAACCGTTTTTTTGTAGTGAGCGGTCTCACATCAATTGTAAAGCTACAGCAGCAAATCCGCCGCATCTTTTATTTAGTGGTAAATTTATGCTGTATAGTGTATAATATTATGGTATTTTTGTTTTTGCTCGTATTGTTTTTATGGGCAGAAACGATACTCAGATTCATGATTTGGATGGTGAGAAAAGTGAAAGTTACCAAAAAAGATATGGAAAATGTAGCGGTTTTGTCAAGACTGGCAATTCCTGCCGACAAGGAAGAACTGTATACCCGGCAGCTCAGTGATGTGCTGGAGTATATCGACAATCTCAGCGCTGTTCCTACTGATGATATTCAGCCTATGGCCCATGTGCTGCCGGTCAGCAATGTGTTCCGCGGAGACGAGGTAAAGGAATCCCTGAGCCGCGATCTGGCATTGTCCAACGCTCCGTTGAAGGATGACGGCTATTTCCGTGTACCAAAGGTTTTGGAAGATTGATTAGGAGGTAGTGCTGTGAAATTGTTTGAAAAACCTGCCCATGTCCTCCACGACATGCTGGTAAATAAAGAAATAACCTCATTGGAGCTGACGGAGTCTGTTCTGACCCGCATTGATGAGGTTGAGGGAGAGGTACAGGCATATCTGACTGTTACCCGTGAGGAGGCACTTGCTCAGGCAAAGGCTGTAGATGAGAAAATTGCTGGGGGAGAAGCTATTTCCTTTTTGGAGGGAATTCCGGGTGCCATCAAGGATAATATCTGTACCAAGGGCATCAAGACGACCTGTGCTTCCAGGATTTTGCAGAAATTCGTGCCTCCTTATGATGCAACGGTTGTCAGTAAGCTGAATGCTCAGCAGCCTGTTGTGCTTGGCAAAACCAATCTGGATGAGTTTGCCATGGGCGGGTCTACAGAGAATTCCGCGTATCATGCCACTCATAATCCGTGGAATACTGCCTGTGTACCGGGAGGCTCTTCCGGCGGCAGTGCGGCAGCTGTGGCAGCAGGTACTGCGGTATGGGCACTGGGCTCTGATACCGGCGGGTCCATCCGCCAGCCGGCTTCCTTCTGCGGCGTAGTGGGCATGAAGCCTACTTATGGGCGTGTTTCCCGCTATGGGCTGGTGGCCTATGCATCCTCCCTGGATCAGATTGGCCCGATTACCAGAGATGTAACGGATTGTGCCAATATCCTGAATATCATTGCCGGTCGTGATGAGATGGATTCAACCAGCCTTGACCAGCCTGTACCTGATTTTACCAAAGCACTGGTGCAGGATGTGAAGGGACTGAAAATCGGACTGCCGAAGGAATATTTTGTCAAGGGTATGGATGCAGAGGTAGAAGCTGCGGTGAAGGCTGCTGTAAAACAGCTGGAGGCTATGGGGGCAGAGGTTGCGGAGATTTCCCTGCCGAACACTGATTATGCGATTTCCACCTATTATCTGATTGCACCTGCTGAAGCGGCTACCAATCTGGCGCGCTATGACGGCGTAAGCTATGGTGAGCGTGTCGAGGGAGCAGCTGATTTGGTTGAGATGATGACCAAGACCCGTACGCAGTATCTGGGCGAGGAGGTAAAGCGCCGTATTATGATCGGCAATTATGCTCTGAGTGCCGGTTATTATGATGCCTATTATTTGAAGGCATTGAAGGTGCGCCGTCTGGTCAAGGAGGATTATGACAGAGCCTTCAGGGATGTTGATGTGATTATCTGTCCGACAGCTCCTTCTGTTGCCTATAAGCTGGGAGAAAAGATTGACAATCCGCTGGAGATGTATCTGCAGGATGCCTGCACCGTGCCTTTGAACCTGGCAGGACTGCCTGGTATCAGTGTACCTTGCGGCTACAATAGAGAAAACATGCCGATCGGTATGCAGATCATCGGCAGGGCGCTGGATGAGGAAACCCTGCTCCGCGTTGCCTACACCTATGAGCAGAGCCAGTCCTACCATGAGGACAGAGCGCAGTTGGGAGGTAAATAAGTATGAGCTATGAAGCAGTCATTGGACTTGAAATACACAGTGAATTAAAAACCAATACAAAGATTTTCTGCGGCTGTGCAACCTCCTTCGGCGCTGAGCATAATACCCATGTCTGCCCGGTGTGCCTGGGCTTGCCGGGTGTATTGCCGGTGCTGAACAAAAGAGTGCTGGAGTTTGCCATCAAGGCCGGTTTGGCATTGAACTGCAAAATCAATAATTTTTCCAAATTTGACCGCAAAAATTATTATTATCCGGATCTGCCGAAGAACTGGCAGACTTCTCAGTATGATTTGCCAATTTGTGAGCATGGATATGTGGATATCGAAACCTCCAAGGGCAGGAAACGCATTCGCGTGACCCGCATCCACATGGAGGAGGATGCAGGCAAGCTGGTACATTCAGGCAATACCATCAAGGATTCTGATACCTCGAATGTGGACTACAACCGTACCGGCGTGCCCCTGATTGAGATAGTTTCCGAACCGGATATGTCTACGCCTGAGGAAGCGCGCCTGTACATGGAGAAGGTAAAGTCCATTCTTCAGTACATTGATGTTTCCAACTGCAGGATGGAGGAGGGCAATCTGAGGGCAGATTTGAATGTTTCTTTGCGCCCGCGCGGCTCTGAGGTACTTGGTACACGCACGGAAATGAAGAATATCAACTCCTTCAAGGCAGTTGAGGAGGCTTTGTCCTACGAAATTGAGCGTCAGGAGGAGGTCCTTGAGGACGGCGGGCATATCATTCAGGAAACCCGTACCTGGGACCCGGACAGAGGGGTGACCCTTTCCATGCGCAGCAAGGAAAATGCTCATGATTACCGCTATATGCCTGAGCCTGATTTAGTGCCGATCATTACTTCAGATGAAGAAATCGAGGCGTTCCGGAAAACTCTGCCTGAGCTGCCTGATGCCAGACAGGCAAGACTGGAGTCAGAATACGGCCTTTCCAGCTATGATGCAGGCATTATCACCAGCTCGCGTCAGATGGCTGAGTATTTTGATGCGGTGGTAGCCGGCGGTGCTGATGCCAAGCTGGCGGCCAACTGGATTATGGGGGATCTGTCGAAAAACCTGAATGCCGAGGGCATTGCTGTCGAAGCCTCACCTGTGGATGCCAAGCGTTTGGGTGAGATGATTGCTCTTATCAGCAAGGGAACTATTTCCTCCAAAATCGCCAAGCAGGTATTCGAGGAAATGTGGCAGAGCCCTGACAGCCCGGAGAAAATCGTCAAGGACAAGGGATTGGTGCAGATTACAGATACCAAGGCGATCGAGGCGATTGTCGATAAGGTGATTGCTGATAATCCAAAGGCGGTCGAGGAATACAGAGGCGGCAAGAAGAAGGCAATCGGCTCTCTGGTTGGCCAGGTCATGAAGCAGTCCAAGGGCAAGGCGAATCCGCAGATGGTCAATGAGCTGCTGACAAAGAAATTAGATTGAGCTGCTGCTGATTTTTTCGCGGTTTTCTGTTAGAATAGTAATTAGCGCGTTGGCTGATATGAAAGGTGGGATTGCTATGGTTACTGAAGAAACTATGATGTTCCGTTTTGGAACGGAGGAGAGCAAGGCTGAGAATATTATCCGCAGCACCTGTTCATCTATGGAGAAAAAGGGTTATAATCCTATAAATCAATTGGTGGGCTACCTCCTGAGCGGAGATCCTACCTATGTTACCAGCTTTGAGGATGCCCGCAAGAAGATACGCACCCTGGAGCGGGATGAGATTTTGGAGGAGCTGATACGCTCCTATTTGGAGAAGCATTGATGGAGAGAGCATTAGGACTGGATATTGGAGACAGAACCATTGGCATAGCAGTCAGTGATTTGCTGGGCATGACTGCCCAGGGGGTTGAGACTATCCGCCGCAGTACGCTGGAGGAAGATTTGCAGCGGCTCCGGGAGCTGATGGCAATGTACGAAACCAAGATCCTTGTGTCTGGCTATCCGCGGAACATGAACGGCACAGAAGGTCCCAGGTGTGAATTCGTCAGGGAATTCTGCGGTGAAATCCAGAAGGTGGAGCCGGAGGCAAAAATCATTTTTTGGGATGAGCGCCTGTCTACAGTAGCGGTTACCCGCTCTTTGATTGAGGCTGATGTCAGCCGCAAAAAGCGGAAAAAGGTTGTTGACAAAATGGCAGCGGTGTTTATCCTTCAGGGGTGGCTGGACAGCCATCCGCAGCTGTAAGCTATAAAAGAGACATTCTGAATGCAGGATGTCTCTTTTTGTTCAGACTGCAGCAGGTAAAGTTTTTTGAACCTATTAATCTGCAAGGTTATTTTTGACGATGATATGTATTAATAGTATAATGAAATATATATTTGATTTAATTTTTTATGAATATAAGGTGCTATAGGCGGGTTGATTTTATGGAGAAAAAAAGGATTGCCGTTGCCATGAGCGGCGGCGTGGACAGTTCAGTGACTGCAGCTGTTTTAAAGGAGCAGGGACACGAGGTGGTGGGGATTACCATGAACCTCAGCGAATGCTCGGCAGGGGCTGTGGCAGATGCCGGACTGGTGGCAGATTTTTTGGGCATAAGCCATTATACGGCTGATTTCAGATCATTGTTTCAAAGAGAGGTCATAGATTATTTCTTTGCCGAATATGCCTGCGGGCGCACTCCGAATCCCTGTGTGGCCTGCAATCCCGCCGTCAAGTTCGGCGGTCTGCTGCAAAAAGCGGAGGAGCTGGGCTGTGAGTATTTGGCGACCGGGCATTATGCCCGTATCGGCTGGAACGAAGCTGCAGGGCGCTACACTATCTGCAAGGGTACTGACGAAGGCAAGGACCAGGCCTATGCTTTGTACCGTCTGCGCCAGGAACAGCTGGCGCGGGTGATGACTCCTCTGGGGGGCTGGACGAAGAGCAGGACCAGAGCCGAAGCCTTGAAGCGCGGCCTGCCGGTGGCAAATAAGCCGGAAAGCCAGGAAATCTGTTTTGTGCCTGATGACTATAGACAGTACCTCCTGCAGCACAGACCGGAAATGCGGCGTAAGGGCGATATTGTGGACATTGGCGGCAGGGTGCTGGGCAGTCATCAGGGGATTGCCTTCTATACTGTCGGACAGCGCAGAGGTTTGGGCATTGCTTCAGATAAGCCTCTGTATGTGGTTGGCCTGGATCCCGAACGGAATCAGGTTATCGCAGGCAGCAATGAGGAGGTTTTTGCCAGGGGCCTGAAGGCGGGTAAGCTGAACTGGGTTGCGCTGGAAGGACTTGCTTCTCCCGTGGAGGCAGCGGTCAAAATCCGCTATGGGGCCAGGGAGGCGCCAGCCGTCCTGCAGCCGCAGCCTGACGGAACAGTCCGTGTGGAATTCAGAACTCCTCAGCGGGCGGTAACGCCTGGGCAGTCAGCGGTATTTTACCGCGGCGATACGGT
>JAQUZO010000106.1 GCA_028691285.1 Anaerovibrio sp.
TTTTCTATATTTTGGTTATGCTTTGCTATATTCGGTTTGTACGAAACCTTTAAAAAAAATATAAATGATGATGATAAAGCTTTTTTTGATGATTTAATGGAAATGGAGCGTTTTGTCTCCCCCAACGCGGTTTCCAGACTGATTGTAGCATTTACAGTCGGGCTGTTGGCCATTGATATCCTTGGATTTTATCTGACCTATTGTTATGCTTATGCTGCGGTAAACGATATTTATTACCGCATTATGTTTTTCTTTGCCTGCGCCTGTGTTTTCATCGCGGATCAGAGCCTTGGGCTCCGCTACACGGTGCGTATCAGTTCTGCTATCAAGAAGCTGGAGGAAAAGCCCAATGTACTGCAGCGCTGGATAGCCATTAATGAGCCTGATAAGCAGACCCTGAACAATCTGGCAGCCTTGACGAAGTTCACAATCGCCCTGCAGCTGTTCTTGTTTACGGTCATAGCATCCTTATAAGATTTTGCCGTATCTTTATTTTAATGTTGGGGAGCAGTGGTTTTGCGTTTTACGAATGTATTTTGTATTCTGTATTAACTGCTTGTTCTTTGGGCATAGATTCATTATTAAAAAATTTATAAAAAGGAGGAAAAAATTATGAATCTGTCGGTAAAAATCCTGATATCACTGATACTTTCAGTGATCGTTGGCCTGGTAGCGGGTGCTGACAATCTTCCGTTCATCAAATGGTGGATTGCACCTGTCGGCACCATGTTCATCAACCTGATCAAGATGGTCATCGTGCCTGTAGTTTTCACATCCCTGGTCGTTGGTATGACCAGCCTGGGTGACTTGAAAAAGCTTGGACGCATCGGTGTCAAAACAATTCTTATTTACCTCTGCACTACTGCAATTGCTATTTTTATTGGTTTCACTGTCGCAGGTATCGGACATCCAGGCGTAGGTCTGGAAATGACTGCTAGTGAAGCAGTAAAGGTAAAGGAAGCACCTTCCATTATGCAGGTACTGGTAGCTATGGTTCCGACCAACCCGGTTGCCTCCATGGCCAAGGCTGATATTTTACCTATCATTATCTTTGCACTCTTTGTAGGTGTAGGGATACTCCAGGTCGGCGGCAAAAAAGCTCAGATTCTCATTGACTGGTTCGATGCTGCTGCTGAAGTCAGCTATAAAATCATCAACATTGTCATGCAGCTGGCTCCTATCGGTGTATTCTGCCTGCTGCTGCCTGTAGTAGCAGCCAATGGCCCGAAGGTTCTCCTGCCATTGCTTTCTGTTATTGCCTGTGTTGCAGCTGGCTGCATAATCCATTCCGTCCTCATCTACTCCACCATGGCGAATATTTGGGGCAAGGTATCTCCTATGAAATTCTTCAGATCCATGAGTGAGGCAATGCTGATTGCCTTCACCACCTGCTCTTCTGCTGCCACCCTGCCAATCAATATGAAGAACTGCCAGGAAAAGATGGGCTGCTCCAGAGATGTGGCTTCCTTCGTACTGCCTTTGGGCGCTACGATCAACATGGATGGAACTGCTATCTATATGGGTGTTTGTGCCCTGTTCATTGCCAATGTTTACGGTATTGATTTGACTATGGCTCAGATGGGTATGATTATTCTGACTGGTACCCTGGCTTCCATCGGTACTGCCGGTGTTCCTGGTGCGGGTCTGATTATGCTTTCCATGGTACTGATGTCTGTGGGCCTGCCTATGGAAGGTCTGGCTCTGGTTGCAGGCATTGACCGTATCCTCGACATGTTCCGTACTACCGTAAATATTACCGGTGATGCTGCAGTAACCTGCGTTATCAATGAAACCGAAAAGAATACGAAGTAACGGAAGACTGATGTAAGTAAACAGGCTGCCGCACGAAAGTGATTTTTCACTTCGGCGGCAGCTATTTTTTATGCCCAGTGTATTTCGATAAAGCTGTAATCGCACCACAAAAATGCTGCACTTCTGAGGCTCCTCAGAAATGCAGCATTTTTTTACATATTCTTATTCAGTTGAAATACTCTTATCCTCTCTCTAGGCCTTCTCCCTGCCCTTTTGATAGGCAGCTGCCAGCAGCTGGATTGGATGATAGACGGTCTGCGGCATATGATTCTGCACTATTCCGTCCGTAATGTGCATACGGCAGCTTGGACAGCTGGCGCACACATAGTCCGCATTGGTCGCAGCAATATTCTTGCACTTACGGTCGTTGATCTGCCGGGACAGCTCATAGTGTGCCAGGCAGAATGAGCCTCCGGAACCGCAGCAGCGGTCATGCTCCTTCATTTCCACAAAATCTACGCCGGGAATTGACTTCAATATCTGCCGAGGCTGCTCGGTAATCTTGATGCCCCGCACCATGTGGCACGGGTCATGCATCGTAACCCTCTTGTCGATTCTCCCCAAATTATCGGTATGGTAACCAGTCTCCACCAGGAACTCACTGATTTCCCGCACCCTGTCAGCCAACCTTTGGGCACGCTCCTGCCACTCCGGTTCGTCCTTCAGCCATTTCGGATAGTCCTTCAAAGCCTCCACGCAGGAACCGCAGGCACCCACAATATAATCTGCCCTGCACTCTTCAAAGACTTCAATATTATGCTTTGCCATTTCGTTGGCCAAATCAAAGCAGCCGGAAACATGTACCGGCGTACCGCAGCAATGCTGCTTGCCCGGCAGGACAACCTCATTGCCATTTTCTGTCAGGACATCTATCACAGCCTTGCCCATGTCAGTATACATGAAATTGATTGTACAGCCCGTAAAAAATGCCACTCTGTGCTTAGCACCGGCTGTCTTGATAACCTCCGGATACTGGCTCCTCAATGGCTTGGAGGCCAAAGGAGCCGTGGCTCGATTTGGATCCATGCCCGGCACCGGAAAGCGTGAAAATACCGCATTCTTGTCCGGAATATCCTTGAAGGTCAGCCACCCAAACATTCCGCCCATGCGCAAAGCCGCATTGAACAGCGGCCGGTTGCTGAGCAGACTGAAGATGGTTTTTTTCACCGGATGCAGCCCCCGGGCCTTGATGGCTGCATTGCGTCCCCGGAGAATCAGGTCATCCGCTTTGACGCCGCAAGGACAGTTCGCCGAGCAGGTCTTGCAGTTCAGACAGCTAGCCATGATAGTGTCAAATTCCTCACTGATTGGCAGCTTACCGCTGAGGACTGCCTGCATCAGAGAAATCTTGCCCCTGGCTACGGAAAATTCCTTTTTGGTTTCGCGGTAAATCGGGCAGCCAGCCTGGCAGTTGCCGCATTTCATACAATTTGCCAGAGCATCTTCGATGTCCTGCAGCAGAGCAGCATCGGAATTATTCAAAGACTCTGCCGTCAGCTTCTTTTCTTCCATAATCAACACTCCCCTAACAGCTTACCAGGATTTAAAATCAGATTAGGGTCCAAAGCGCGCTTAACCGCTTTCATGGCATTCATACCTTCCTTGCCATGCTGCTGCTCCATCCAAGGCAGCTTGCCAAGACCAATTCCATGCTCACCGGACAAGGTGCCGCCCAAAGCCAGAGCACCCTTGAAAATATCATCCATTGCATCGTGCACACGCTGCATTTCTGCCTCATCACGCAAATCGCACACAATTGTCGGATGCATATTGCCATCCCCAGCGTGTCCAAAGGTACCGATGGTTACATTGTGATCCGCAGAAGCCTTGGTGACAATCTTCAGGAACTGCGGTATCTTGCTTCTTGGAATCGTTGCATCCTCCACAAAGGTCGTCGGGCGCAGCTTCGCCAGGCAAGGCAGTGCCATACGGCGGGCAGTCCACAGCTGCTCCTTGTGCTCAGGTGATTTGGCCAGGGTCACTTCACGGGAATTATTTTCCTTCAAAACCGCCAAAACCTTCTTGGCCTCATCGTCGACAACTATCGGATGTCCATCCACTTCTATCAGAAGGATTGCTGCCGCATCTACAGGCAGTCCCACATGCATGAAATCCTCAACTGTCCTGATGGTGGCATTATCCAAGATCTCCAGAGTGGCTGGAATGATTTTGGCCGCTATGATACCGGATACAGCATTGCCTGCATCCTCCAGCGTATCAAAAACAGCAATCATGCTCTTAGCTGCCTCAGGAGCAGGCACCAGCTTCAGAAGAGCCTTGGTTACAATACCAAGCGTTCCCTCCGAGCCGGTGAAGAGCTTGGTCATATCATAGCCGGAAACATCCTTGACATTTTTGCCGCCGGTATGGATAATATCTCCATTCGCCAGAACAACCTCCAGCCCCTGGACATAATTTTTGGTAATGCCATATTTCAGCCCGCGCAGGCCGCCGGAATTTTCTGCAATGGTGCCGCCCAGGCTGGCAGTCTTGACCGTACCCGGATCAGGCGGGTAAATAAGCCCATACTGGGCAATGTGGTCGTTGATTTCCTGCACAATGACCCCTACCTCAACCTCAGCGATCAGGTTTTCCAAATCCACATCAATAATTTTATTGAACCGCAGCATCAGGAGGACAATGCCGCCGTCAAGAGGCGCAGTGCCGGCCGACAGATTGGTACCGGAGCCGCGTGGATAAACCGGAATCTTATGCTCATTCGCATACTTCATAATCTCAGAAACCTCCTGGGCAGTACCCGGAGATACCACTACATCCGGCATATACGAATGGCCCGGAGTGGCATCATAGGAATACTCATAAAGAGCTTCTGGAGAATACAATACATTTTCCTTGCCCACAATTTTTTCCATGGCGGCAGCCAATTGCATTTTTTCCATCTAAATTCTCCTTTTCAATTTCTACACATAATTGTCTAATCTTTTGTACAGTAATCTACCTGCACCGTCCATACATTGAATACTAAGTCGAACCCGTGCACATATCATTTCCACATTCAAAAAACAGCTAGCTGAACTGTATTTTGTTGTAAAATACATGCTATTCTCAACTACATCAATATATATTCTATAAAAAATAAAAAATCCCTGCTAAAAAAGCAAGGATTTTTTATTTATTTTTATTTATTAGATATTTTTTACATTAATTGTTCGTATCGCATTCAAAATTGCCAATACCAATACACCAACATCAGCAAAAATTGCCAGCCACATATCTGCCCAGCCAACGGCACCCAAAAGCAAACATACCGCCTTAATTCCTATAGCAAAGACAATATTTTGTTGGACAATTTTCATACAGCGGCGGGCTATTTTAATTGCCTTGGCTACCTTCAGGGGATCATCATCCATGAGGACAACATCTGCTGCCTCAATGGCAGCATCAGACCCCATAGCTCCCATGGCAATGCCAACATCCGCCCTCATCAG
>JAQUZO010000107.1 GCA_028691285.1 Anaerovibrio sp.
CATGGCTGTGAAATGGATTGCCTTGCAGGCTGGCCAGGGAGGGAATATTATGCTGGAGAAAATGGATTTGAAGCATTTGCTGCTGCTGCTTATGGCTGCAATATGGGTCGCAGGCCTGTATCCGGAGCGGGCACTGGCGGAAACCAATGCCTATTGCCAATATGCTGCAGAGCTTCGTCACTGTGCGGGCACGCCTGATTGATGTGCAAAAGGGAGAGTATCTCTACAGAGTGGATACCTTTGAGAAGGGAGAAACCGGCGACATGCTGTTTCCGCCGGGGCATCTGCGGGCTGTCCGCAAGGCTCTCAACAGGTGCCTGCTCAAGGCCTTCAACGATATGTATGTAGAGAACGGCGGCATCATAGAGGTAAGCAAGAGTGAGCTTGACTATGGAGCCAAATGGTAATATAATGTTTATCAGAGATAATTGGAGAAGCCTAGCTGGTGTGGTGTCAGCTAGGCTTTTGTCGTAGGGTACCGAATGGGCTGAATACGGGAGAGCCAATACAGGTACAGTATGCGGGACAGCAAGACAGGAGGCAGGCAAGATGGATTTTTTTGAGGTAGTAGAAAATCGTTATTCATGCAAGAAATTTGATGGGCGTCCGGTTGAGCCGGCGCAGCTTCAGAGGATTCTTGAGGCGGGCAGGCTGGCACCGACGGCCAAAAATCTGCAGGAGCAGCGGATTTATGTCGTCCAGTCTGCAGAGGGACTGGCAAAGATTGATAAGGTAACGCCGTGCAGGTATGGAGCTGGCACTGTCCTTGTGGTTGCTTTTGACAAAGAGAATGTCTTTACCTATCCGGGAGAGCAGCGGGACTCCGGCATTGAGGATGCAAGCATTGTGGCAACCCATATGCTGCTGGCAGCGGCAGCAGCAGGCGTAGACAGCTGTTGGGTCAATTTCTTCGATCCGGAGCTGTTGGCGAAGGAGCTGTCACTGCCTGGCAACGAAGAAATCCTGATGCTGCTGGACCTGGGCTATGCAGCGCCGGATACCAGGCCGCTGCCGAATCATACACGGCGCAGGGAGCTTGCAGAGACCGTAAGCTATCTGTAGGAGGCAAAAAGGAGCTGATTGGATGAGCGGGTATTTTAGCCAATGCGGACCATCTCCATCTTTGGGAGACAAAATAAAGTTTTTTTTCACGATCAGAGGCAGGCTGAACAGAAAGAGGTACAATCTGTTTATTCTGGCCAATTTTCTTTTGAGTATTGCCGGTTCCTTCATGGCAGAGGCAGCCAGGGAGGGGCAGGGACCGGATGTGCTGACAAATACGGACATCGTCATATTGGCGGCGGCGTTGGTCATGACAGTGGCGGGCATTACCATGGGTATCCGCAGGCTGCATGATTTGAACAGGACAGGCTGGTGGATGCTGGTGGAGCTGATACCGATTTTAGGTTCACTGATTCTGTCTGTTTATCTGATGTTCTTCAAGGGGACAGATGGCTATAATGAATATGGCCCTGATCCGCTGCAGGAGGATATTTAAACGGAAAACCCCGTCTGACAGAAGCGATGCTGTCTGTCAGGCGGGGTTTTCTTGTGCGCTACATTATATGGCTGTGATAATTTATGTCCGCGATGACATGCTTGATGACCACCATGAAAGGCACGGCCAAAAACATGCCCGGAGCATTCAGAAGCTCCCCGCCCATGATGATGCCAAGGATAATGGCAACCGGATGCAGATGCAGGGATTTTCCTACAATGGCAGGATAGATGAGATTGTGATTTATCTGGGTCATGAACAAATAGAAAACCGCCGTGGGAATCGTCAAATCCGGAGCTTTGATAACGGTCATGAGAATACCAAAGCCCGAGGCAACCGTCGGACCCAGCACCGGGATAAATTCGCTGACCGCAGAGGCTACGGCAAAGACGGAGGCATAGGGCAGCTCCATGATATTGAAGTAGCAGTAGACTATCAGTCCTGTAATCAGGCAGATGATCAGCTGGCTGCGGATATAGATGCGCAGGGAAAGCAATATCTTGTTGATGAGATTGGTGATCCTCCGGTTGTCCTCGTCAGGAAAGAGGGAGGCAGCAAAGGCTTTGATTTTATCTCCGTCAATCAGCAGATAAAAGGTCAGGAAGATGATGATGATAAAATCTATCAGCTTGTTGAAAAGAGAAAAAATAATCATCAGGGAGGATTTTATGGCCTGAGTGCTGATTGTGGTAAGCTCGGACCAGGCCTCATCAAGCCCCTTTTGGAAAATACCGCTTTCAGTCAGTCCGTTCAAATGCTGGATATTGACTGCCAGATCAGGCAGCTCATCGGTGAACTGATAGAGTGTCGGAATAAAGCTGCTGGAGATGATGGCTATCAGGCCCAGAAACAGGCCCAAAAAGCCCGTCAGTGCCAGAATGGCGGCCATGATGCGGGGAAGCCGCTGACTGAGCTTGTCTACAGGGTCTGACAGCAGCAGGGTCAGCAGCAGGGAAAGGAAAAATACAAAGGCAAAGGCCTGCATGAACCAAAAAGCTGACAGCAGGGCTACGAAGGAAACGGATAATATGATAGAGGTTTTATGATTTTGCCACATAATTTATCATCTGCCTTCACTTCTGCAGGGCGTTGAAGCGGTCTGCCAGCTCCTGGGCGGATAAATCGCCAGCTGCCGGTGTCATGATTGCCTGCTCGCCTACATATACTGTGCCGCCGCTTACATGGGCTGCGGCAATATTTTTTGTTCCTCTGTGATAATACCTTGCCAGATTGCCGGCAACGAAATAAGAACGCTCGGCACCGCTCATGGAGCTGATGGCAGCAGGTGCCACGAATTCCTTGTCATGGATTTTCACTATGCCGTCAGCTACCGTCACCACACCATGGGAATATTCGCTGAGCTGTTTAGCGTAGGCATCACGGCGTTCCTCATGACCAGGATGGTCGGAGGGGCTGAAAAGGTCTCCGGCAAAGTTGCCCTGATTGCTGCCGTATTCTTCAGTGACCTTCTGCCATACGGCTGCGGTGGCGCCCAGGTTGTAGCTGGTGTGGGTCATGTACTCAAAAGAGAGCTTGTCGGCTTCCCACTCCATGGGCTTGGAAATATGTACGGCATCAATGTAATTGGCTGCTACAGCAGCACCGACACTGCCGGCCGTACCACCGCCTGCTGCAGCGGCAGTGGCAAGGATATTGACTGGTATGCTGTTCTGATATCCCTTGAGAACATGGTTTTTCTGCCCGTGCCCCATTTCATGCCCCAACACCACGGCGATTTCATCATCGGTGGTCAGCAGGGAGAAGATACCTGTATTGATGGTCATATTGTGCCCCAGGGAGCAAGCAGCATTGAAGCTGGTCTCAGGATTGATATAATAGTTATAGGGCATGTCCTTGATGGAGGGATCTACCTGGGCGATGGCGGCGGTCAGATTGGCCATGATGCTGTCAACCCGCTGATTCAGCACAGGATCGGTGTTGACACCCTGCTTTTCCTTCATAGCTTTAAAAAGCTCCTGGCGTCCCTCTTCGGTATTATTCAGCTGCTTCAGCTGTTCGTTCTGCACTGCCATCTGGATGCCGGCACCGATGACGGCACCCCATACGCTGGCATCAGCCCTGGCAGGTAGTGCAGCGGTCAGGGGCATGGCAACAGCCATGCAGGCTATAAGTAATTTGGCGAGTTTCTTTTTTGTCTGGAACATTTTTACCTCCCAAAGTCAGCATTAAAATATTTTTGCAGTATTAATGCATAGGATATTAATCTATGATAATATATGTAGGAAGATATTTCAATTAAAAAAAGATGAATATTCAGTTAATATTCTCAGGAGGAGATTGAATGGACAAGCTTTTGGATAAATATGCGCAGCTGGTGGTCTGTACAGGTGTGAACCTGCAGAAAAACCAGCTTTTGGTTATCAATGCCCCCCTTGAATGTGCAGATTTTGCCAGAAGGATTGCAAAGGCTGCTTTTGAGGCCGGTGCAGAGGATGTCAAGGTGAACTGGTCGGATGAGCTGCTGGCAAAGCTGCGGCTGGAGGAGGCCAGGGCGGAGGTCTTTGATGAATTTCCGGCATGGCGTCGGGACATGTTCATGGATTTCAAGGAAAAAGGGGCAGCCATAGTTTCTATCCATGCTTCCGACCCATTGATTTTTCAGTCTGCCAGCCCTGACAAGCTGCTGCGGAGCCAGCGTGCAGCCGGCAAGGCTCTCCTGGAATACCGTCAGGCGATGATGAACAATGAGCTTAGATGGTGTGTGGTATCGGTGCCTACGACTGCCTGGGCGAAAAGGGTCTTTGACCAGGAGCCGGATGGCAGCAGGGCTGTGGCAAAGCTGTGGCAGGCGATTTTCCGCAGCGTGCGCCTTGATGGGGAACAGAATCCTGTGCAGGCATGGCAGCAGCATATTGATTTTCTGCAGCGTGCCTGCAGGTTCATGAATGAGCAGCAGTTTACGGCACTGCGCTATAGAAATTCCCTGGGTACGGATTTGCAGGTGAAGCTGCCTGCGGGACATATTTGGGCAGGCGGAGCGGAAATTGCCGCTGACGGTGTGCAGTTTGCCGCCAATATGCCGACAGAGGAAATCTATACCCTGCCGGACAGAAATGGCGCAGACGGTGTTGTATATGCCTCCAAGCCGCTGAATTATAACGGCAGCCTTATCTGCGGCATGAGACTGGAGTTTCAGTCAGGCAGGGTCGTCAGGGCAGAAGCAGCAGAGGGACAGGAGCTGCTGGAGAAGCTCCTGTCCGTGGATGAGGGCGCAGCCTTTTTGGGCGAGGTGGCGTTGGTGCCGTATGATTCACCGATCTCTCAGAGCGGCATTCTCTTTTACAATACGCTTTTTGATGAAAATGCCGCCTGCCATCTGGCCTTTGGCAAGGCCTATCCAACCTGCCTGCAGGGGGGAGAAAAAATGGATTCGGTGGAACTGGCAGGACATGGTGTCAACGATTCCCTGATACATGAGGATTTTATGATCGGTACGGCAGATTTGGAGATAGTTGGTGTCAGGGCTGACGGGACAGAGGTTCAGGTGTTCCAGAACGGTAATTTTGTGATTTTCGGAGATGGATGATTTGTTGAAGGGTTTTTTTGTGAAAAAGGTTTTTAAAGCGGCATGGCCAATCGTTTTTGGGTACATTCCCCTGGGCATGGCCTGTGGTATTCTGGCACAGAAGGTGGGCTTTGACTGGTTCCAGATGCTGATGATGTCTGTATTTTTGTTTGCAGGCAGCGGACAGTTCATCGCTCTTGCCATGATTGGCAGCGGCAGTA
>JAQUZO010000012.1 GCA_028691285.1 Anaerovibrio sp.
TGTGCAGGCGGTCTGGCAAGCTTTATGCATTTGGCAGGTACGGGCATGGGCATTACAGTGCTGCCGGGTACACTTTTGTATCTTGACAATCTGCTGCCTTATCTGCTGGTCAATCTGGTGGGCTTTGGCGTTGCTTTCGCCCTGACCTTTACCTTCTTTACTCCGGAGGAATGAATTCTGCAGTTTATCCAGGCTGTCCCGTTTTGGCGGGGCAGCCATATTCTTTAAGTCAGCATAGAAAGGAATATTGCCGTGAGATTTATTGACAGGAATGACATTGAGGAAAAGTTGTCCCGGAGCTATCCCCTGAGCGGCCGCTGGCATAACGGTTTCCATCTGGAAATGCCCTTTGGCCTGATCAATGACCCCAATGGTCTGGCTTTTGCCGATGGCGGGTATCACATTTTTTTTCAGTGGAATCCCCTTGGCTGCGAGCACAGGAATAAGTGCTGGGCTTATACCAGGACCGTGGATTTTGTGCATTACAGCAGGCCGAAGCTGTCCATGTGGCCGGCAGATGCCCATGACAAGGACGGCTGTTATTCCGGCTGCGGCTTTGAGGAAGACGGCAGAGTGCGGGTGCTGTATACCTGCAATGCCAAAGATGCGCAGGGCGTCAGGACTCCTGCTCAGCGCTTCGGCACCCTGCTGACAGACGGCACTGTCCGCAAGGAGGAGATTGCCGCAGCCAAAGAGGCTGAAGGGTATACGGCACATTTTCGTGATCCGTATATTTTCAGGCAAAAAAACAAGCATTATTTCGTCCTTGGGGCACAAAACAATGCTTTGAAGGGGCGGGCGGTAATCTACGGCAGGCGGCCTGAGCAGGCAGAGAGCTGGGAATTTTTGGGTGAGCTGAAGACCCGCTATACAGACTTCGGGTATATGTGGGAATGTCCCAACTTTTTGCAGTTTGCTGAAGGCGATGTGCTGCTGTTTTGCCCTCAGGGGCTGGCGGCGCAGGAGCTTGCTTATCAGAACCGGTATCAGTGCGGTTATCTGGCAGGTACTGGTGATATGGAGGCTTTGTCTATGGAGCATGGGGAATTCCATGAGCTGGACAGAGGCTTTGATTTTTATGCGCCTCAGGTGATGGAGCATGAGGGCCGGCACATCCTTTTGGGCTGGATGGGGATGCCGGAGGAGGAAGACCTTTATCCTGCGGCAGAGGAGGGCTGGCTGTACAGCCTGACCGTACCGAGGGAGCTGCAGCTGCGGGACGGCAGGCTTTATCAGGAGCCTGTGCGGGAGCTGGCGGAGCTGCGGGAAGCAGGCAGCGAACAGCGTATCCGGGAGGCTCAGACAGAGGTGTATCATGCAGCACTGCCTGAACGGTGCGAGATAAAAATCGAAGCGGTCTTTGGCAGAGCTGCCCGGGTAGAAGCGGCACTTTTTTACGGTACGGAGAAGCTGTGTTTTGTTTACGACAGGGTGCAGCAGATCATGACGGTTGACCGTGAGGGCATGAAGCTGGGGGGACGGGGCAGACGCAGCTTCCCTCTGGCAGCGGCAGACAGCCTGACACTGCATATTCTGGCGGACACTTCGGCTGTGGAGGCTTTTTTTCAAAATGGTGCAGAAACGGCAGCGGCTGCCGTGTTTCCTGCGGCTGATGAGGCTCCCCGGCTGGCAGTCAGCAGCGATGCTCCGCTGGAGCAGCTGAACGGAACTGTATGGGGGATGGGAAAATACATATACGGCTAATGCAGGAGTGCCTGCAGCAGCTCAAAGGTCAGCCTGGGATATTTTGCCCGGGCACTTATGCCGAAGAGCAGGGGACTGCCGTGCTTATCCTGCAGGGTCAGAGCGTAGCAGGGGGCGTCCGGCTTCTCTGTCAGCAGGGATAAGTCCATCAAGGCTCCGAGAGAGATATATTTTTCCAGATCCTTCCGAGGTATCAGAAAAAGGTCAGGCTCGCTGCCTGCTACAAACTGCTCCGCCAGCCATTCACTGTACTGCTCCGGGGCGGCGGCCTGCAGCAGCCGGATGTCAGCCTTGGGATGCCGCTTCTTGAATTCTTCGCTGACCTTTAGGGAAATGGGGCAGTCCTGGCAGCAGGCTGCCGTGATGGTCTGCTGATAGCTCCTGGGAATATAATATACCAGCGCCAGCAGCAGAGAAAAAACGCTCAGGAATATAACCAGCTTTTTCTGCACAATAATCAACCTCCTATTTGTGATTTTATCATATAAGCGGACGGAGAGAGAATATATTTTGGCGTGAATTCAATGTCAGCTGCATTCAATGCTGAACGGGAGCGTCCTTTGGGAGATTTATGGGCGCCGGCGCCGCGCGGGAATATTTTACAGCAGTCCGTCCGCAATATGCTCTCAGCCAGTTGACAAATATGCTTATTTTTGATAGACTGCATTTGCGATGATAAAGCTAAGTAGCTTCTGTTTCAGCGAGCAGGGAGGGTGCAAGCCTGCAGGGGAGCGAAGGGCACTTTGGAGCATAACAGCATATCCATGAAGGCGGAACAGAAATTTTTGTTCAAGCAGGGTGGAACCGCGGGTGATTACTCGTCCCTGCAGCATTTTTTACGAAATGTTGCAGGGGCGTATTTTTTTGCACTGTAACATCACTGAAGGAGGATTATTTGTATGAAATTTCAGGAAATCATCCTGGCATTGCAGCAGTTCTGGTCAGAGCAGGGCTGTATTCTCGGTGAGCCTTATGATGTAGAGAAGGGCGCCGGTACCATGAATCCCTTTACCTTTCTGCGCGTATTGGGGCCGGAGCCTTGGAATGTGGCTTATGTAGAGCCTTCCAGGCGTCCGGCGGACGGCCGTTACGGCGACAACCCGAACCGTCTTTATCAGCATCATCAGTTCCAGGTCATCATGAAGCCTTCCCCGGATAACATCCAGGAGCTGTATCTGGCTTCCCTGGAGCGCTTGGGCATCAACCCCAAGGAGCATGATATCCGCTTCGTAGAGGATAACTGGGAGTCTCCGACGCTGGGCGCCTGGGGCCTTGGCTGGGAGGTTTGGCTGGACGGCATGGAAATCACCCAGTTCACTTATTTCCAGCAGGTAGGCAGCCAGGACATCAAGCCGACTGCGGTAGAGATTACCTATGGTCTGGAGCGTCTTGCCATGTATATCCAGGGCGTGGAGAATGTTTACGATATTCAGTGGACAGGCGATTATACCTATGGTGATGTTTTCCACCAGAACGAGTTCGAGCAGTCCACCTATGCCTTTGATTTGTCCAATGCGGACCTGCTCTTTGATTTATTTGACAAATATGAGGCTGAGGCAGTGCGCGTCATCGAAAAGGGCTATGTGCATCCTGCCTATGATTATGTGCTGAAATGTTCCCATGCCTTCAATCTGCTGGATGCCAGAGGCGCCATCAGTGTTTCTGAGCGTGCAGCCTTTATCGGCCGTGTCAGGAAGCTGGCCCGCCTGTGCGCACAGTGCTATTTGAAGCAGCGTGAGGAGCTTGGCTATCCTATGATGGGAAAGGGGAGTAAATAAGGCATGAGCAAGACTTTATTATTAGAAATCGGTACTGAGGAGATTCCGGCTCATGTAATGCCGGGAATTTTGGCCCAGCTCAAGGAAAATGCCGCAAAGACCTTTGATGCGCTGCGTATTGAATACAGTGCTGTCAAAACTATGGGTACTCCCCGCCGCACTGCGCTGATTGTGGAGGGGCTGGGAGAGCAGCAGGCGGATTTGTCCAGGGAAAACCGCGGCCCTGCAGTCAATATCGCCTTTGATGCAGAGGGAAAACCTACCAGGGCAGCCCAGGGATTTGCCCGTGGCCAGGGCATCAAGCCGGAGGAGCTTGTGGTCAAGGACGGTTATGTCTATGCAATGGTGCATGAGGCGGGAGGCAGGACTGCTGACCTTCTGAGTGAGACGCTGACCGGGCTGGTCAATGGCTTGAGCTTTCCGAACAATATGCACTGGGCGGATTTGGACTACAAGTTTATCCGTCCTCTCCGCTGGCTGGTAGGACTGTATGGGGATACCGCCATTGATTTTGAGGTAGCTGCCGTAAAATCCGGACGGATTTCCCGCGGACATCGCTTCCTCTCCACAGGGGATTTTGAGATTCCTGCTGCGGATGCTTATGTGGAGGCATGCCGCAGGGAATTTGTCATCGTTGACCAGCAGGAACGCTGTGAGATGATTCGTGCCCAGATTGCGCAGGTGGCTGAGGCTAACGGCGGCAGGGCTGAAATCAATGAAGACCTGCTGGAGGAGGTTCTCTATCTGGTAGAGTATCCGACAGCTCTCTGCGGCAGATTCGATGAAAAGTATTTGAAGCTGCCTGCTGAGGCAGTCATTACCCCGATGCGTGACCATCAGCGTTATTTCCCGGTCATGAAGGACGGACAGCTTCTGCCGCTCTTTATTACCATCCGCAATGGCGGCAGTGAGCATTTGGAAACGGTACAGCACGGCAATGAGCGCGTGCTGCGTGCCCGTCTGGAGGATGCCCAGTTCTTCTTTGACGAAGACAGGAAAAAGACTCTGGAGCAGCATGGCGACAAGCTCAAGACGGTAGTGTTCCAGGAAGGGCTTGGCTCCGTTTATGATAAAGCGCTGCGCCTGGAGGCGTTGGCTGCCTATATCAGTGAGGAGCTGCAGGCGGCTCCTCAGGAAAAAACTGATGCCATGCGTGCAGCAAGGCTGGCCAAGGCAGATCTGGTAACAGGCATGGTAACTGAGTTTACCGAGCTGCAGGGCGTTATGGGGCGTGAGTACGCGCTGCTGGACGGAGAAAATGCTGCAGTAGCCCAGGCAATAGATGAGCATTACATGCCTCGCTTTGCCGGTGATGCCCAGCCTGCTTCTGCTGCCGGACGCATTGTTTCTTTGGCGGACAAAATCGATAATCTGGTGGCTACCTTCAGCCGCGGACTGATTCCTACCGGCTCCCAGGACCCGTTTGCCCTGCGTCGTCAGGCTTTGGGCATAGTGAATATGCTGGTTGAAGCCGGGTACCATATTTCTCTCAGCGGATTGACTGCCAAGGCCATGGAGCTGCTCAAGCTTTCTGATGCTGACAGTCAGGCGAAGATGCAGGCTGCGGTGGCTGACTTTATGAAGCTGCGCCTGAAGAATGTCCTGATGGATGCGGGGATTCGCTATGATGTAGTGGATGCGGTGTTTGTTGATGTAGATGATATTTACGGCGTCACCCTGCGGGCTGCTGCAGTCAATGAGGCTGTCAGCAGGGATATGGACAAGACAATCCAGGCCTTTGTGCGTGTCGGCAATATTGCCCGCAAGGCTGAAGCGGCAGTTTCTGCTGTTGATACAGCTTTGTTTGCAGAGCAGGCAGAGCAGGATCTGTTTGCGGCTTATCAGGCTGCTGCAGCGGCGTGCCGGGAGCAGATGGCAGCTCAGGCCTATGCCGAGGCGGTCAATACCCTGGCTGGTCTGGCTGCTCCGATTGATGCCTTCTTTGACGCTGTCATGGTTATGGACAAGGACGCAAAAATCAGGCAGAACCGCCTGAGCCTTTTGCAGCAGACAGACGAGCTCATCTGCCGCATAGCTGATTTTGGGAAAATTGTTCTGGCATAAGGAAAAATTTGCTCCACAATAACTATGATATATGATATAATTGTCTAAAATTGTGTTATAAAAGGGAGGATTACAAATGACTCAGGAAGCTATTGAGAAGATTCTCAAGGAGAAAATCGCTGAGGAGCGCAGCAAGCTGCCAACTCACGAGTACATTGATTTGAATGCTGTAGCCAACGGCCGCGGTGTTGCTGATGCGGGCCTGCTCTATCTGAAGGCTGTTGATACGGCTCTGGATATTATGAGCAAGAGCGTTGCTGCAACCTTGGCTCAGGTTGTAAAGTAAAAACAGATTTTTGAAGGGACTGTCGCTGGGGCGGCAGTCCTTTTTTCGTGGGACGGGTCGCTCCCTTGCGCAGCTTTGCATGTCTGTATGGAATATACAGATTCTGCATGGCGAAATCAGTATTAGATTGCCCATGGGAATATATGTGCAGCGATGTATTGACGAAAGCAGAATATTCTATTAAAATGAAAAAATGACAAAATTTTACAAAAGAGTACTTGAAAAAAGAGGACTTTTGTTGTTTTGCTAGAATATATGTCAATGCAGTGAACTATAGATGTGAGTGTAAGGAGAAAGGTGGTAGCGCTGTCTTATGTCTGAGCATGGAATCATATCCAGGGAGTTTGCCGAAGAGGTGCGGGCTGCTGCGGATATTGTGAAGATAATCTCAGGCTATGTATCCTTGAAGCGCAAGGGAGACAGATTTTGGGGCTGCTGTCCTTTCCACAATGAGAAAACCCCTTCTTTTTCTGTAAAGCCGGATGACGGTTTCTTTTATTGTTTTGGCTGTCATGCGGGGGGTAATGTCTTTAAATTTATTTCCTTATACGAAAATATTCCCTACTACGAGGCTGTGGCAAGGGTGGCAGAGGAGCTGAATATTCCTTTGCCCAGACGAGAGCAGACTCCGGCGCAGCTGGCGCGGGAAAAGCACATCGAGGAGCTGCGTCAGGTAAATCATCTGGCAGAAAAATTCTTTCATAATTGTCTTACAATGACTATGTATGGTCAAAAGGGGCTGAAATATTTTCAGCAGCGTGGAATTGATGAGAAGACAATCGAGGAATTTGGTCTTGGCTTTGCCCCGGATGCGTGGGATAAGCTGTCTGCTGCCTTTGTGCAGCGAGATATCAGACCGGAGCTGCTGGTGGAAAGTGATTTGGCACGACAGCGGCAGGACGGGACTCTGTTCGACAGATTCCGCAATCGGGTAATCATACCTATTCGGGATGAACGGGGGCGTGTTGTGGGCTTTGGGGGCAGGGTCATTGATGACGGCCACTCTGAACAGGCCAAATACCTGAATTCAAAAGAAACGATTTTGTTCAACAAACGGCGGCTGCTGTTTGGTTTGGATAAGGCTCACCGCTGCATCGAAAAGGAGGGCTTTGCTCTGGTGGTGGAGGGCTATATGGATGTTATTTCCGTTGTGGCGGCAGGCATAAAAAATGTAGTTGCCTCCCTGGGCACAGCTTTTACCCAGGAGCAGTGCAGGAAGCTGCTGCGGTATGCACCGGAAATTTATTTTTGCTATGACAGCGATGCTGCCGGTCAGAATGCGATTTTTCGTGCCATTGAGGTGGCGCGGGAGCAGGAGAATGCTGTTATCAAGGTGGTGCAGCTGCCGGATGGCAAGGACCCGGATGAATTCATCCGGGGGCATGGAGCGGAGGAATTCCGCCAGGTCATTGCCGGAGCAGTGCCGATGGTGGAGTTCCAGCTGCAGTATATTGTCAGGGATATGTACCTGGCCAGCCCGGAAAGCAGGCAGCAGGCAATGTCCAGGATATTGCCCGTATTGGCAGGCATCAAGAGCATGACTCAGAAAAATGCTTATGTGGCGCGGGCGGCACAAATCCTCGGGGTGGCAGAAAATGAGCTTTTGGCTGAGCTGGACCGCAAGAGCCGCACAGGCTATGGCGGCTATCAGGACAAGGGCAGGGAACCGGTCAGGAGGGCGCAGCGTCAGGTGGACGATGCCTACAGACAGGCAGGGCGTGCCGTGCTGCGTGCTGTTTGGCAGGAGCCTGCCGTGCTGGCTCACTTTGCCAGTGAAGTGCCTGTGGATTCTGTGCCGGATGCGGTACAGGCAAGGCTGCTGCAGCAGATGGCATTGTTTATCAGCCAGGGCGAGGAGCTCACCGATGTGATGCAGTTTGCCGGCCTGGGTGATGATGCGGTGGAGGAGCTGTCCAGGGCACTGGTGGAGGATGCCGGCAGCCGGGATTTTGTGGATTTTTACAGTGACTGTGTGAGATTCCTGAAAAAAAATTATCTGCGCAGCCAGTTTGAACTGCACCGTCTGCGTGCAGACCAGCTCAGCCGTGAGGGGCAGGCAGGTTATCTGGAGGAGCTGGAGCTCAGCCAGAAAATAAAAAATGAAATGGATGAATTATAAAGTGATAACTAGCTTAGAATTTTGTATGCTGGAGGAAGGGAGGAAGCTCAATGACTGAGATTAAGGAAAAGAAGAAAAGCTCTAAATCCAGTGGTGCAGCCAAGAAAACTGCTGTCAAGAAACAGGCAGAGGTAAATGATGCTGCCGGTACAGCTCTGGAGGAAACCAAGTCCAGCGGCAGCATCATTGCTGCTCTGTTGGAAAAGGGCAAACGCAAGGGAGGCGTCCTGACCTATGGTGAGGTAGTTGAATCCCTGCAGAAGCAGGATATTTCTCCGGATGAAATCGAGGCTCTTTTTGAGAATTTCGGCAAGAAGGGCGTAGAGATTTCCGATGATGCCGACCTTACTCCTGAGGACCTTGAGAAGGATGAAGAGCTGCAGGAGGTTGAAGCAGATGTCGATTTGAGCATACCGGAGGGCATCAATATTGATGATCCTGTGCGTATGTATCTCAAGGAAATCGGCCGTGTGCCTCTCCTGACGGCGGAGGAGGAAATCCACCTGGCTACCAGCATGGAAACCGGCGTACGGGCTGAACGGCGCATCCGGGCAGATAAGTATATCAAGGCATATATGAGAACCCCGGACAAGATTATGACCGTTGGCAGGCTGGCAAAGAAGCTGGGAATAGACAACAGCGTGGTGGCTGCTGCCATGCTGGGCGGCGACGATGAAATAGTTGCCGCACTGAAGGAGCAGTACGGCATTACTGACAACCCTGAGGAAACGGATAACAAGGCATACCGCCAGTACAATGCGGACCTGGAGGAAATAGAGATTCCGCTGGTCCCTCTGGAAGCAGAGGAGCTTGCCAGGCTGCAGCATGCAATAGAGGACGGCTCTGAGGCACAGAAGCGTCTGGCAGAGGCCAATCTTCGCCTGGTAGTCAGCATTGCCAAGCGCTATGTAGGCAGGGGAATGCTGTTCCTCGATTTGATCCAGGAGGGCAATCTTGGCCTGATTAAGGCTGTCGAGAAGTTCGACTATACCAAGGGCTACAAGTTCAGTACCTATGCGACCTGGTGGATTCGGCAGGCGATTACCCGTGCGATTGCCGACCAGGCCCGCACCATCCGTATACCAGTCCACATGGTGGAAACCATCAACAAGCTGATTCGCGTGTCCAGGCAGCTCCTGCAGCAGCTGGGCAGGGAGCCGACCCCTGAGGAAATCGCCAGGGATATGGAGGTCACTGTAGAGAGGGTGCGGGAAATCATGAAGATTGCCCAGGAGCCTGTTTCTCTGGAAACTCCGATTGGCGAGGAGGAGGATTCCCATTTAGGCGACTTTATCGAGGATCACGACGCACCGGCTCCGGCAGAAGCGGCATCCTATATGCTGCTGAAGGAGCAGCTGACAGATGTGCTTTCTACGCTCACTGACCGTGAGAAGAAGGTCCTGGAGCTGCGCTTCGGTATCAAGGACGGCAGGGCAAGGACGCTGGAGGAGGTAGGCCAGAGCTTTGGCGTTACCAGGGAGCGTATCCGTCAGATTGAAGCGAAGGCACTGCGCAAGCTGCGCCATCCAAGCAGAAGCAAGAAGCTGAAGGATTTCCTGGATTGAACGATAGATAAATATTGATATAATTTGAGTGTGAGCCAGGTGCTTTGCACTCAATTTTTTTAGGCGGGGTGATATTGTGTTGGATGAGAGACTGGAGGCGGTTGCCTCTTTTGTGAGCAGGGGCTGCCGGGCAGCAGATATCGGTACGGATCATGGGTATCTTGCCATGGAGCTGTACAGGCGGGACAGCAGCCGCAGAATCATAGCCGCAGATAAGAACAGCGGGCCCTGTGAGGCTGCCAGAAAAACGCTGGCGGCAGCTGGTCTGGAGGAGCTTATCGAGGTCAGGCAGGGAGATGGATTGGGGGCGCTTGTTCCCGGCGAGGCGGATACGGTCTGCATTGCCGGCATGGGCGGCAGATTGATTGCCGATATCCTTGCCGGGCAGCCGGAGATATTCCGGGAGCTGCAAAGAGCTGTCCTGCAGCCTCAGGGCGGAGCGGAGATTCTGCGCCGCTGGCTCTATAAGCATGGCTGGCATATTGCAGACGAAGCACTGGCCCAGGTTGACGGCAGGATTTATCAGATTATACTGGCGCAGCCGGGCAGGGAGCAGCTGCCTTCGAGACTTGAGCTGCAGCTGGGACCTGTCCTGCTGCAGAAGCGGGGGGCGCTGTTTGCAGCACACGCCGGTGCTCATGCTGCAGCCTGCCGCAAGGTCCTGGCGGGTTTGCAGAGGAGCAGCTGCCCGGATGTCTCGCGGCTGGAGCAGCTAAAGCGCGAAATAGCAGAATTGGAGGCATTGTCAAAATGAAATGTCAGACTGTCATTGATATGGTGGAAAGGCTGGCACCTAAAGGGCTGGCAGAGGAATGGGACAACCCGGGGCTTTTGGTAGGCTCGCCCGGGCAGGAGGTAGAAAAGGTTTTGGTATGTCTGGATGTCAGCCTGCCGGTAGTCGAATATGCCATTGAGCAGAAGGCAGACATGATTGTGGCACATCATCCGCTGATTTTCAAGGGCCTCCGGCATGTGAGGACAGACCTGCATGACGGCAGGATCCTGCGGCTGCTGCTGAGCCATGATATTGCCGTATATGCGGCTCATACCAACCTGGATATTGCCGCCGGAGGCGTCAATGATGTTCTGGCGGAGCTGGTGGGACTGCAGGAAACAGACAGCTTTGTCATGACGGATTGTGAGAAAAATGCCTCCATGGGCAGAATAGGTTATTTGCCTGAGAACAAATCATTAGATGAATTTGTGGAGCAGGTCAAAAAAGGACTGGGAATAAAACATTTGCGTCTGGTCAGGGCGAACGACAGACCGGTAAGGAAGGTGGCTGTTTGCAGCGGCTCCGGTGCGGAGTTTGTGGCAAAGGCAGCCTTCAGGGGGGCTGATGTGTATTTGACAGGGGATGTCAAATACCATGATGCGCAGCAGGCTGTGCAGCAGAATATCAATCTCATCGATGCAGGGCATTTTGCTACGGAGTTTCCCATGGTAAGGGCGCTGAGCGTCTACCTGAAAAAAGAAGCGGCAGAGCTGAAGAAGGAGCTGTGTGTCATCCAGGATGAAATGTCCAGAGACTTTTTTGAATTTGTATGATAAGTCCGAGTTATCATATAGGTGATTTGACATACAATGGCATTTATGGTATACTTTCCATGTTGTGAGTGTGAAAGACAATCGCGTATACGCAGGCTTGCCTGCTGTATATGAGGAAAGTCCGGGCTCCATAGGGCAGTGTGCTGGATAACGTCCAGCGAGGGTGACCTCAGGGAAAGTGTCATAGAAAAGAAAACCGCCTAAGCAGGCTTTGCCTGCCGGCAAGGATGGAAAGGTGCGGTAAGAGCGCACCAGCAGCCAGGTGACTGGCTGGCTTGATAAACCCCACATGGAGCAAGACCGAATAGGGAAGGATACGAAGCGGCCCGCTGACCTTCCGGGTGTGTCGCTAGAGCTGTCGGGCAACCGGCAGTCCAGATAAATGATTGTCGCTGCTTTTGCGGAACAGAACTCGGCTTATTGACCACTCATAATATTTTTTAAAAAATTTTGATATTCGGCAGGATTTTTCCTGCTGGTGTCGAATAGAAAAAAAGAATGGGTTTTATGTAATATAAATGCCTAATCCAGCCCAGGAGCGGGGGAACCAATTTATTAATTGTAGTGGCTCTGATTTGCGTCGGAACCATAAAAGTTATTGGGGTGAATTAAAAGCGGCGGCTTCGGCAAGACCGTGAAAAAAGGGTGCATCTCTACCCTAACCCGACAGCTAACCTCGCAGGCAATAAGAGAGGAGTGTCTTTTTGGGTAGTCTAAAGCGTATTTTTGTGCTATCTATGGTTCTTGTGTGCTGCTTTACGACGGTGGCTTTTGCATCAGCTTTCCGTATGGGAGACCAGGGCAGCGAGGTAGCGGAGATTCAGGGGCAGCTTGCCAGCCTGGGTTATGATGTGGCGGCTGATGGGGATTTTGGCCCTGCAACAGCCGAGGCGGTTAAGTCCTTTCAGATGTCAAGAGGCTTGGAGTCTGATGGATTGGTAGGTCCTGGTACCTACAGTGCTCTTATGGGGCGCACCATGCCGCAGGTAAGCCGCAGTTCCAATTACATTTCCCGCAGAGTGGTAGCCAATTCCATGGCTTATCTGGGGGTTCCGTATGTATTTGGCGGCACATCTCCAAGTGGCTTTGATTGTTCCGGTTATGTCCGTTATGTATTTGCCAATGCCGGTATCTATCTGCCTCGTACGGCAGATGCGCAGTATGAGGTTGGTATGCCGATCTCCCGCGGCGAGCTGGTGCCTGGCGACTTGGTATTTTTCTCCACCTATGAATATGGCCCGTCTCATGTGGGCATCTATTTAGGTGATGGAAGCTTCATCAATGCTTCCTCCAGCCGCGGCGTGGCTGTTGATTCCCTGTACAGCAGTTATTGGGGGTCCTGCTACATCGGTGCGCGCAGGGTGCTGTAATTTTGATCTTTAAGGGGCTGTCAGCCCCTTGTTTTTTTGCAAAAAAAAGGACGCATCATCCTGTGAAGATGTCGTCCCAAAATGTATAAGCTACCATTATAATGATCAGCAGAAATAAAATAGCATCACCCATGCGCTTCAGCCCCCTATCGTGTATAATTATAGTGCAAGGAGGGATTTTATGCAAATCTATACATTTGGCAGAATGCAGGAAGCCAAAGATGTCATGTCGGAGATAGGGGTTACGCCGAGAGGTATCCAGATTATGGCAGAAAAGGCGGTATTTCTGCCTGTGCGCCTGGAAAATCTGGACACCAGAGCCGCCAACATCCTGAAGCAGACAATGCTGAGCCAGGGGGCAGAGGCAGCGGTTTCGGCAGAAACGGTCAATCTCTCCGCTTCACATACCGACGTACTTGTGCTGGCGACGGCTGCGCAGCTGAAAAAGGCCGTGCCGAGACTGAAGGAGCAGCCCTGGGGGCTGAGGAATACTGCTCAGGAGCTGGAGAAGCTGCTGGAGAAGGTGCTGGAGGGGGACTGTTAACAACATTTTTTATGTATTGCAGCAGGAATCATGGAATTTTTGACGAAATAAAGAAGCATGACTTATTTATATAGGGATTAGAGGGGTGTTATTATGGCAAAAATAAGATTGATCAATATGATGTTTTATGGTTTCCATGGAACCTATGAGTATGAGCGGGAAATGGGACAGAAATTTTTCTTTGATGTAGAGGCTGTTACCGGAGATGATCCGGAAAGCGATGAGGCAATCAAGGATCAGGTTCATTCTACGGCAATTTATGGGGCTGTAAAGGAAGTTGTTGAAAATAATCGCTTCCACCACATGAGGACTCTGGCAGGACATATTGCGGACAAGCTGCTGGAGCAGCATAGTACGCTGACAGAGATTACCGTCAAGGCAAGAAAATCCAATGCGACAATTTCCGGGCCGATTGATCATATAGAGGTAGAAGTCACCCGCAGACGCTGACGCGCCGTAAAAAAATTCACTGTATATATAAAAGCTATTAGTGTTTTAGACACTGATAGCTTTTATTTTTCGTAAAAATATTGCAATTGATTAAATAACCATATATGATTGCAGGACAGAAATAAATTTCAGACAGGAGATGGGGAAATGGAAAATTTTTATCTGGCTGCCCTGCAGGGCTGCAATCAGATTGGCGGTGCACTGCTCAGAAGACTGGCGGAGCATTTTGGCTCAGGGCAGGCTGTATGGCAGGCAGGGGAACAGGAGCTGCGGGGATCAGGCATTTTGCCGCAGCCTGTCCTGGAGACGCTGTCGGCTGTGCGAAGGAAGAGCGCCGACCTGCCCCGGTTTTTGCAGGAGGAATGCCGGCGCAAAAAGATTGAGCTGTGCAGCTGGCGGGAGGAGGCTTATCCGCCTCTGCTGAAGGCAATACACAATCCTCCGGCAGTGCTTTTTTACAGGGGCAGGCTCCAAAATGACAAGCCCAGGCTGGCTGTAGTAGGCTCCCGCCGGGTCACTGCCTATGGCAGGGTTGTGGCAGAAGAGCTGGCTGCCTCACTGGCGGCGGCAGGCTTTTCAGTGGTCAGCGGTGCAGCTTTTGGCGCAGATGCCTGCAGCCATCAGGGAGCTCTGACCAGAGGCGCAACCGAAGCAGTGTTGGGCTGCGGGGTTGATGTGGCATATCCTCCTGCCAATCAGCAGCTTTTGGCAGAGATTGCAGAAAAAGGAGCGGTCATTTCGGAATATCTGCCCGGCAGCCCTGCCAAAGCAGGAAATTTTCCGGCGAGGAACCGCATCATCAGTGGTATGTGCCTGGGGACGGTAGTTGTGGAGGCAGCGAGCCGCAGTGGTTCACTGATAACAGCTGAAATGGCGCTCAATGAGGGACGGGATGTCTTTGCAGTGCCGGGCAGCATTTTTTCTCCTGTGAGCAGAGGCTGCAATCAATTGATTCAGCAGGGAGCAAAACTGGTCATTGACAGTCGTGATATTATTGATGAGTATTCAAATTTTGTAAAAAAAACTGCAAATAAGCAAAATAATGATGAAAAAAATAAAACTCATGCTATAATAACGGAGACAGAGGAACGCATTTTAGAGGTGCTGACCCTGGATGAGCCTCTGTCCATAGACGAAGTGATTTATCGGCTGCATGGCAGTAGTGCTGCCAATGCAGCGTTTGTATTGCTGCAATTAGAATTTAAGGGGCTGGTGCGCTCGGATGATCTTCACCGTTATGTACGCACTGCTAAGGAGGGTATTTTGTGAGCGAACTGCAAGCAGGAACTGAGGAGAAGGAGGTAAAACCAGCAGGGAAGGCGAAGAAGAGGACTGCATCCAAAGGTGCAGCTGCCGCAAAAAATACAGGCAGGAAGAAAAAAGCCGCCCCGATAGGAACGCTGGTACTGGTGGAGTCTCCGACCAAGGCAAAGACTATAGAACGCTATCTGGGCAGGGGGTATACCGTCAGGGCATCCATGGGGCATCTGCGGGATTTGCCGAAAAGCCAGTTCGGCATAGATGTGGAGAATAATTTTGCACCGAAATATATCAATATTCGCGGCAAGGGAGATTTGATCAAGGCACTGAAGAAGGACGCCGCCAAGGCGGACAGAATTTATCTTGCCAGTGACCCGGACCGTGAGGGAGAAGCCATTGCCTGGCATTTGGCGCATCTTTTTGATATCGATGCTGCCGGTTCCTGTCGGATTGTCTTCAACGAGATTACCAAGCCTGCCATCCAGGCGGCCATCAAGTCACCCCATCCAATCAATCTTGATATGGTGGATGCACAGCAGGCGCGGCGTATGCTGGACCGCATTGTAGGCTACAAGCTGAGCCCGCTGCTGTGGCGGAAGGTCAGAAAGGGACTGAGTGCAGGCCGTGTCCAGTCGGTGACTGTCAAGCTCATCTGTGACCGGGAAAAGGCGATTCAGGCATTTGTTTCCCAGGAATACTGGACTATTGATCTAAAGCTGAAAAAGGGCAAAAGCAGCCAGTTCAATGCCGAGCTGACCCATATCAGGGGTGAAAAGCTCGCCATTGACAATGAAGCTGCTGCCAGTGAGGCTGCTGAGGGAACCAGCCAGGGCAGCTGGTCTGTGGCGGAGGTAAAAAAGCGTCAGCGCAGCCGCAGGGCGGCGCCGCCTTTTACTACTTCCAGCCTGCAGCAGGATGCGGCCAGAAAGCTGGGCTTTACCTCCCGCAAAACCATGATGCTGGCACAGCAGCTCTACGAAGGTATTGATTTGGGCCGCAAGGGGCCTTCCGGTCTGATTACCTATATGCGTACTGATTCGACGCGTATTTCTGAAATGGCACAGCAGGAGGCAAAGGACTACATTGTGGAGCGTTTCGGGGCGGAATATGCTCCGGAGAAGCCCAATGTATATTCTGCCGGCAAAAAGGCTCAGGATGCTCATGAGGCAATCCGCCCTACCAGCGTCAGCTTTGTGCCGGAGGAAATTGAAAAATATCTGAACCGGGACCAGTTCAGGCTGTATCAGCTTATTTGGCAGCGCTTCCTCGCCAGCCAGATGGTGCCGGCTGTTTTTGATACGCTGTCGGTAAAGCTGAAAAACGGCGATTATCAGGCATCTGCCAGCGGCTCGCAGCTTAAATTTCCCGGCTTTCAGCGGGTATATACCATCGCAGGCAACGAAAGCGACAAGGATATCAGTCTGCCGGAGCTGGCGGAGGGTGACGAGCTGCGCCTGATGAAGGTCGTGCCGAAGCAGCATTTCACCGAGCCGCCTCCGCGCTACAACGATGCTTCTCTGGTCAAGCTGCTGGAGGAAAAGGGCATTGGCCGTCCGAGCACTTATGCGCCTATCATCGAAACGATTCTGGCAAGGGGCTATGTTTCCCGTGTCAGCAAGACCTTTCAGCCTACGGAGCTTGGCTTTGTGGTGGTAGAGCTTTTAGAGCAGTATTTCAAGGATATTGTGGACGAAAAATTCACTGCTACGATGGAAAGCGATCTGGATGGAATTGCCGGAGGTACGCTGCACAAGGATACGCTGCTGGCGGCGTTTTATGGGCCGTTTTCGCAGGAGCTGGAAAAGGCAGAGGAGGCCATCGGGCATGTGGAGCTGCCGGTGGAGGTCTCCGATGTGCAGTGTGAGCTGTGCGGCCGGATGATGGTCGTCAAGCAGGGACGCTTCGGCAAGTTTTTGGCGTGCCCGGGATTTCCTGACTGCCGCAATACCAAGCCGCTTTTAAAGGATACAGGCATCAAATGTCCAAAGTGTGACGGAACGATTGTGGAGCGCAAATCCCGCCGCGGGAGAAATTTCTTTGGCTGCAAAAATTATCCGGAGTGCGATTTTGTGACCTGGGATGTGCCGCAGGCAGAGAAATGCCCTAAGTGCGGCAGCCTCCAGCTCAAGCATTTTTACCGCAATGGACGGGGATTGCTCTATTGCAGCAGCGACAACTGTGAAACCAGAATCAACCATCCAATCAACAAGGAGCTGGCAAAGCAGCGGGAAAAGGCTGCCAAGGCAAGGGAGAAGGAGAGTGCTGAGAAAGCTGATGAATAAGGTTATTGTGGTAGGAGCCGGTATGGCAGGCAGCGAGGCGGCCTGGCAGATTGCCCGCAGGGGAATTCCTGTAGATTTATATGAAATGCGGCCTGTGAAAAATACACCTGCCCATAAGACAGGCTTGTTTGCCGAGCTTGTATGCAGCAATTCCCTGCGGGGAGCCGGCCTGGAAAATGCTGTCGGGGTGCTCAAGGAGGAAATGCGGCGGCTGGATTCCATCATCATGGAAGCGGCAGATGCCCTCAGGGTGCCTGCCGGCGGTGCCCTGGCGGTGGACAGGGTCGGCTTCAGCAGGTACATCACCGACAAGCTGACCGGGCATCCCCTGATCAATGTCATTCATGAGGAAATCGAGGCCATTCCCCAGGAAGAGGGTGCCGTGACCATTGTGGCCAGCGGGCCGCTGACTGCCGGTCTGCTGGCAGACGATATCGGCAGACTGCTGGGGCAGCAGTATCTGTATTTTTATGATGCGGCTGCACCGATTGTGACGCTGGAGTCCATAGATATGTCCAGGGCGTGGAAGGCTTCCCGCTACGGCAAGGGAGAAGCGGCATATATCAACTGTCCGATGGACAGAGAGGAATATCAGCATTTTTGGCAGGAGCTGGTCAATGCTGAACGGGCGGCAACCCACAATTTTGAGAAGGAAATCTTCTTTGAGGGCTGTATGCCTGTAGAGGAAATGGCTTCCCGAGGCGAGGATACGCTGCTTTTTGGCCCTTTGAAGCCGGTGGGACTGGAAAATCCCAATACCGGGCGGCTGCCTCATGCTGTAGTGCAGCTGAGACAGGACAATGCAGAGGGGACATTATATAATATGGTGGGCTTTCAGACACATTTGAAATGGCCCGAGCAGCGGCGGGTATTCGGGCTGATTCCGGGACTGGAGAAGGCTGAATTTGTCCGCTATGGCGTCATGCACAGGAACACCTTCATCAATTCCCCGGAGACCATGAAGCCGACAATGGAATTCAAGGGCAGGCCGGGGCTTTTCTTTGCGGGTCAGATGACCGGGGTGGAGGGCTATGTGGAGTCCGCTTCCTCCGGGCTGGTGGCAGGCATCAATGCAGCAAGGCTGTGCCAGGGCAGAGAGCCGGCAGTATTCCCTGCGGAAACGGCCCACGGCTCTCTCTGCCGTTATATTACTACGGCTCCAGCCAAACATTTTCAGCCGATGAATGTCAATTTTGGCATTATGTCTCCTATCAAGGAAAAAATCCGGGACAAAAAGCTGAAAAAGCAGCGGATTGCCGCGAGAGCCCTGGAGATGCTGGAGGAGTTCAAGGAAGCGCAGCAGCTCTGAGCAGGGACAGTATAGAATTTATCAGCCAATCAGGCTTTTATTGGAGTGATTAGATGGAAAATCAATTTCAT
Organism: Anaerovibrio sp.; assembly: GCA_028691285.1. Classification (GTDB taxonomy): domain Bacteria; phylum Bacillota; class Negativicutes; order Selenomonadales; family Selenomonadaceae; genus Anaerovibrio. The sequence goes on from JAQUZO010000012.1 coordinate 18,351, forward strand.
GCTACGACGATTGTAGCGGTCAAGAAAAATGGCAGGGTGGCGATTGCCGGTGACGGGCAGGTGACCTTTGGACAGAGCACCATCATGAAGGCAACTGCCCGCAAAATCCGCAAGCTGCATCATGGCAGGGTGCTGGCAGGCTTTGCCGGTTCTGTGGCGGATGCGTTTTCCCTTTTTGAAAAATTTGAAGCCAAGCTGGAGGAATACAACGGCAATCTTCAGCGGGCATCGGTGGAAATGGCAAAGGACTGGCGTACTGACCGGGTGCTCCGCAAGCTGGAGGCACTGCTGCTGGTAGCTGATCAGGATAATATGCTCATGCTTTCCGGCAACGGGGAGGTCATTGAACCGGACGGCGGCGTATGTGCCATCGGTTCGGGCGGGTTTTATGCCCTGTCCGCTGCCAGAGCACTGACCGAGCATACTGATATGGAGGCTGCGGACATTTGCAGGGAGGCTATGAAGATAGCGGCGGATATTTGCGTATTTACCAATCACAATATCCGTGTAGAGGAATTGGACTGACTTCAGGAGGTATAACCGTTGAACGAACAGACACCTAAACAGATTGTGGAAGCACTGGACAGATATATTGTAGGACAGAAGGAAGCCAAGCGTGCTGTCGCCATTGCTCTGAGGAACCGCTGGCGCAGCATGCAGCTGGAGAATAGCAGCATGAAGGATGATATCGTTCCCAAGAACATCCTCATGATTGGTTCTACCGGCGTCGGCAAGACCGAGATTGCCCGCCGCCTGGCAAAGCTGGTGGATGCGCCGTTTATCAAGGTAGAGGCTACCAAGTTCACTGAGGTTGGTTATGTGGGACGGGATGTCGAGTCAATCGTCAGGGATTTGGCCGAGACCTCTGTGCGCATGCTGCGTCAGCAGCGGGTGCAGGAGGTGCAGGAAAAGGCTGCAGAAATGGCCCAGGAACGGATTCTGGATGTGCTGGTGCCGGAGCCGAAGAAATCTGCCAATCCCTTTGGACAGCTCTTCGGGAACCTTGCAGCCAATGAGGAGTCCGAGGACAGGCCGGAGGCGGGAGAAGCCAGACAGTATCAGGCGGGGCGCGAATGGTGCCGCAAAAAGCTGGAGGCCGGCGAGTACGAGGACAAAATCATTGAGATTGATGTAGAGGACAGCAGCAAGCCGATGGTGGGCATGTTTGCAGGCTCCAGCCTGGAGGGCATGGGAGATAATCTGCAGGATATGCTGGGCAGCATGATGCCGAAAAAGCGCAGAAAGCGCAAGGTGACGGTTGAGCAGGCGCGAAAACTGTTTCAGCAGGAAGAAGCCATGAAGCTGGTGGATATGGAAGAGGTTCAGGAGAACGCCCTCAAGCTGGCGGAAAACAGCGGCATTGTATTTTTGGACGAGATAGACAAGGTGGCAGTAAGCGGCAATGCAGGCGGGCATGATGTTTCCCGGGAGGGCGTGCAGCGTGATATTCTGCCGATTGTGGAAGGCTCGACTGTCATGACGAAATATGGCCCGCTGAAGACAGACCATGTGCTGTTCATTGCGGCAGGTGCCTTTCATACCTCGAAGCCTTCGGATCTGATTCCCGAGCTGCAGGGGCGCTTTCCGATTCGCGTAGAGCTGAAATCCCTGCAGAAGGATGATTTCAAGCGTATCCTCACCGAGCCGCAGAACGCACTTTTGAAGCAGTATGAAGCTTTGCTGGGCACGGAGGGCGTGAGCCTGGAATTTACGGACGAGGCTATTGACCGGCTGGCTCAGCTGGCCTGTGATGTCAATGGACAGAATGAAAATATCGGTGCCCGCCGCCTGCATACGCTGCTGGAAAAGCTCTTGGAGGAGCTGTCCTTCAATGCGCCTGAGCTGGAGGAAAAGCAGGTGCGGGTGGATGCCGAGTATGTGGACAGGGCACTGCAGGATATTGTGGTGAACCACGATTTGAGTCAGTTTATTCTGTAAGCGTGGACAGAACTTTATTAAGTTCCGGTGCCTATGGAAGGCTTTTTCTGAGGGTGCAGGCGGGCTGCCGCTTTCAGCACCTGCCGGACCTGGAGCTGCTGAAGGGCATAGATTGCGCAAGTGTATTAAAAATACATTTTATTGATAAAATACCATACTTTAGATAAGATTATAAATTTTTTAGAAATAATCACAAATTACTGTGATTATTTCTTTTTTTTATGATACAATGGTCAAAGATATGATGGAGAATGTGTATTTATATTTCTATAGCTTGGAGGATGACTTCAGGAAATAGCAGCAGAAGGGGGAACATATATGTCAACGCTTTTGGAACGCACCAGGAAGATAAATCGGGTACTGCAGCGCTTTCACAATGTGGATTACAAGGAAATGGCGGTTGTGCTCAGCAATGTGATCGATGCGAATATTTACATCGTGGACACTACCGGAATTATCTTTGGCTGTGCTTTTCTGGATGATTTCGAGTGCGATATCATGCTGGAGCAGGTAGTGACGCCGGGTAAGTTTCCCAAGCATTATGTGAACTGGCTGAAAAAAATCGATGAAACCTCCGCCAATCTCCGTTCCAAGCAGGGAATCTGTGCCTTTGGCGAGGAAAATACCAAATGCAAATTCAATGGCAAGAACACCACTATCGTGCCTATCTATGGTGTGGGAGAACGCATCGGTACACTGATTGTAGCCAAATATAATGTTGATTTTTCGGATGATGATCTGCTGCTGGCAGAGTACGGCGCTGCCGTAGTGGGTATGGAAATGCTTCATGACAGAGCAAGGCGCAGCCAGGAACAGAGCCAGAAGCTGGAGACAGTCCGCATGGCGCTGGGTACGCTGTCTATCTCTGAGGGACAGGCGACAATAGCCATTTTCCGCAAGCTGAAGCGCAAGGATGGTCCGGTGAATGCCTCCAAGATTGCTGATATGCTGAGCATTACCCGTTCCGTTATCGTCAACGCTCTGCGCAAGCTGGAGTCTGCCGGTGTGGTAGAACCAAAATCTCAGGGCATGAAGGGAACCCATATCAAGGTATTGAATGAGTACCTCTGGAATGGCGTGGAGAGTCTGGCTGCAGAGACTGAGATGCGCATTGATGATATTTTTGCAGAATATGGCAAAAAGCTCGTGAAGAAGTATGTCGAAAAGCATGCTGCGGAGCACAAGATGTCTGCCTCTGTTGAAATCAAGACGCTGATCAACAGACTGTGGAAAAGCCTGATGGCACTGGGAATGGATATAGTGGACCTGACGGATATTGATTTGGAAAAGGGCTTCCGGCTTTATGCAGAGGAAAACAGGCTGGAGGTAGCTGATATTGACCCTGATGAAATGCTGGCGTGGTATGTACGCAAATTTGTGCGTAAATAAAATAAGAAGGAAATGCTGTGGAGCCTGGGCTTTGCAGTATTTTTTTGCTTGCAACTTTAGCACTATTTTTCCTGTGCCGGTAAATACAGATAAAAAAATACTTCTTAAATACATGAAAAAATGTTAAAATGTGAATATATGTAAATACATGATTAAGAATAGTATTGTGAGGAAGTGAATCTTCATGCTGGAACAGATATTAAATTCACCTACCTTTGATTATGCTCAGAGGGGACTTCAGGCGGCAACGATGCGTCAGGATGTCATCAGCAACAACATTGCCAATGTCAATACGCCTGATTTCAAGCGCAGCGATGTAGTGTTCGAGAGCCTGCTTGCCAGGGAGATGGGCTTGGGTGAGGACAAAAATAAATTGCAGATGGTACGCACCAGGGACAGGCATCTGCCTCAGGCAATGGACGGCAGGGTTATGGCGCGGATTCAGCTGGATGATACTACTACCATGCGGGTCGACGGCAACAATGTAGATATTGATGCCGAGATGGCAGACCTGGCAAAGAACCAGATTTATTACAGTGCCCTTGCCAAAAAAATCGGCAGCTACATTCAGGGCGTAAAGAATGTAATTACCAGCAAATAAGCTGACTTTATATAGAATGGAGAAAATGCGATGAGTATGTTTGGAAGTATTGATGCTGCGGCGTCAGGTCTGACAGCAGAACGCCTCAGAATGGATGTTATATCAAACAACATCTCCAATGTCAACTCCACAAGGACTGTTGACGGCGGTCCCTTCAAGCGCAGATATGTTATTTTCCAGCCGAGAGAGGCACAGGGAAACAGCTTTGCCAATATCCTGTCCGGTGAAATGACCAAGGGGAGCGGCAGCCGTGCCGGTGAGGGCGTGCGTGCCATTGGCATCGGTGTGGACGATACAGCAGGCAAGCTGGTGTATGATCCGGGGCATCCGGATGCCAATGCAGACGGCTATGTGGAACTGCCGAATGTAGATATTGTTACAGAAATGGTGGATATGATTACTGCCTCCAGAGCGTATGAGGCGAATGTGACGACGATCAACGCCGCCAAGAGCATGGCGCAGCAGGCGCTGAGTATAAGCAAGTAAAATGAGGTGACATGATGGAGATAGAAGCGTTGCAGATGACCCCTGTCAAAATGCAGGCCGAAAGTCATTTAGGAGAGGAACAGCAGTCTCAGGATGTGCCTTCCTTTGGTGAGTATCTGAAAAATGCTTTAGGAGAAGTAAACGGCCTGCAGCAGGAGTCTGCCCAGATGAGCAAGGCACTGGCTGCCGGTCAGGTTGAAGATATATCCCAGGTAGTGATCGCTGCAGAAAAGGCGGATATCGCCCTGCAGCTTACCCTTGCCGTTCGCAACAAAGCCGTAGAGGCATATCAGGAAATTATGCGAATGCAGGTATAATTATTTTTTGGATGAGAGTAATTATTACTGCATAGCAAGGGGATTGGCTAATGGAGAATTTAAAAGAGAAATATCTGCAGCTATGGGGAAAGCTGACCAAAAGACAGCACTATATGGCTGTCGGTGGTGCGGTTATACTGCTGGCTGCTATTTTGGCGGTAGGCTTTTCTGTGGGCAGTAAGCCGGATATGGTGCCGCTGTTTACGAATATGGAAACCAAGGATGCCGGTGAGGTTGCTGCCAAGCTGAAGGAATCCAAGGTCACCTATGAGGTGCAGGAGACCAAGCAGGGCACGACAATCATGGTGCCGTCGGCCGATGTCCATGAGGCAAGGCTGAGCCTGGCTACCGACGGACTGCCGCGCGGCAATAAGGGCTTTGAGATTTTTGATGACAGCAAGTTGGGCGTTACAGAGTTCCAGAACAAGGTCAATTATCTGCAGGCCCTGCAGGGAGAGCTGACCCGTACCATCGAGCAGATAGCGGCTGTGGAAAAGGCGCGGGTGCACATTGTCCTGCCTGAGGACAGCCTGTACAAGAAAAATGAAAAACCGGCAACTGCTTCCATCATGCTGAAGCTGCGGCCGAATATGGAACTGAATAAAAAGGAAATCAAGGGTATTGTCAATCTGGCTTCCCGGAGCATCCAGGGTCTGCTGCCTGAGAATATCACCGTGGTGGATGAAACAGGCAAGATACTCAACGACCCTGACGAGAATGATGACAATGTGAGCATCAAGACCATGACCCAGCTGGATATGACCCGCAAGGTGCAGGAGCGCATGCAGAAGGATGTGCAGACCATGCTGGATCAGGCAATCGGTGTAGGCCATGCTTATGTGCGGGTCAATGTGGAGCTGGATTTTGACCAGCGCCAGACTGATACCCAGACCTATACGCCGGTGGTGGATGATTCCGGCATTATCCGCAGTGAGCAGACCATCAACGAGTCCTATAACGGCACCTCCAATGCGCCGGGCGGTCCGGCGGGCGTTCAGTCCAATGTGCCGGGCTATGTGGCTCAGAACAATAATACCAATGCCAACTATGCCAAGAAGGAAAGCACTAAGAACTATGAGATAAATGAAGCCAAGGAAAAGACCGTGGCTTCTCCGGGCTCGGTCAAGAAGGTCAATATTGCCGTATTGGTCAACGAGGATATCACGCAGGCGCAGCAGGACAGCATCCAGCGTTCTGTAGCCTCGGCTGTGGGCATTGACACGAATCGGGGCGATACAGTATCTGTAGAGCCGCTGCCGTTCAGCACAGAGGCCGCTGATAGAAAGGCAGCCGAGGAACAGGCTGCCAAGGATGCAGCCAACCTGAGAATACTGCTGATTGTGGCTGCCATCCTGCTTTTGGTGGGTGGTGTTGCCGGGTATCTCTACTGGAGGCGCAGGAAGCGTATGGAGGCCGAGCAGGCTGCTGCCGAGGAAGCCGAGAGGCTGGCAGAGCTGGAGCGGCTGCGTGCAGAGGAAGAGCGTGCTGCTATGCTTGAAAACGGTAAGCTGGAGCCTGAGGAACTTACTCAGGAGGAGCAGGAGCATCTGTCTGAGCGTCAGAGCATTGAGGAGCTTATCCGCAATAAGC
>JAQUZO010000108.1 GCA_028691285.1 Anaerovibrio sp.
CCTCAGTCTCTCCTCAAAGGTCTGGTAATGCTGCTGCGCCAGCACCGTAGTAGGCACCAGCACAGCCACCTGCCTGCCATCCATCACAGCCTTGAAGGCAGCACGGATAGCCACCTCCGTCTTGCCAAAGCCCACATCGCCGCACAGCAGCCTGTCCATAGGCTGCTGCTTTTCCATGTCCTCTTTAATGTCACTGACGGCAGACAGCTGGTCCGCCGTTTCCTCAAAGGGAAACGCATCCTCGAATTCCTTCTGCCATACGGTATCCTTGCCGAAGGCAAAGCCCTGCGCCTTCTTTCTGCCAGCATACAGCTGTACCAGCTCCTGAGCGATATCCTCCACAGCCTTCTTGGTTTTTGCCTTGGCCTTCGCCCAGGCAGTGCTTCCCATGCGGTGCAGCCGCGGCACCTCGCCATCAGAGCCTATATATTTCTGCAGCATCCCCACCTGGTCAGTAGGCACATACAGCTTGTCGTCACCGCCGTACTGAATCTGCAGATAATCTCTGCGGAGTCCCTCTATCTCTACCGTGGCAACTCCCAGATATTTGCCGATACCGTGCTGGCTGTGCACCACATAGTCCCCTATATTGATTTCCCTGAAATGACTGATGCGCTCCTCGCTGCTGACACGGCTCAGCCTTTTCTTCTGCCTGCCAAAAATATCCTTCTCGGTAATCAGCACCAGCCCCGCCCCGGGCAGCTCAAAACCGTTCAGCAAAGCGCCCTGCACCAGATTTGCCCTGTCCTTCTGCAGCGGAGCATCCGCAGCCGTTTCTGCTGCAGCCAGCCTCTGCCGTCCCAGCAGCTCCTTCATGGAGGCTGACTTCGCCTGTGTTCCCAGTGTTATCAGCAGCTTCTGTCCGCCTGCCAGCCAATCCTGGGCATCAGACATTACCATATTCATCTGATTCTGATAGGAGGTGACTCCATTGACCTGCACACTGATGATTTTGTCCAGATTGGCATTGTGGAGATTATGCAGCATCAGTGCCAACAAAATTACATTGCAGCCCTCCAGCTGCCGAATAAGCTCCTCCCAGGAAAACATCCGGCTCTTGATGTCAGGATTTTCCCGCAGCAGCTTGATGCTTTCCTCTCTTGCCTTCAGCGGTTCATCAATGATCACCCGGCCGCTGCCCTGCAAAAAATCTGTAAAGCAGCATTTGCGCTGTTTTTCTGCCACTCCGCCAAAGGGCAGTATTTCCAGCATATCCGCTTTGCTGATTGACAGCTGTGTTCCCACATTGAACTGGCGTATGGAATCGATTTCATCATCAAAAAACTCAATGCGGTATGGATGCGGGCTGTTGAGAGGAAAGACATCTACGATGCCGCCCCGGGCACTGAAATCCCCGGCCATTTCCACCTGATCGGTACGCTCATAGCCCAATTTGACCAGCTGCTTCAGCAGCCCGTCCCGCTCCAGCGTCTCTCCCTCAGTCAAAAGCAGGCTGAGCTCACGATATTCCTTAGGCCCTATACCCTTTTGCATGGCCGCCTCTACAGCAGCCAGCACAATCATCGGTTCTCCCTTGAGGAGCCGTCCCAGCACCTCCATACGCCTGGCAAGCCTGTGTATCCCTTTCGCTGCTGCATTGAAGTCTGCCATATCCAATACAGGAAGCTCTACCGCAGGTGTGTGAGGCAGAAGGCACTGCAGATCCTCCCGCCACTGGTTCAGCTCCTGCCGGTCGCTGGTAATGATCACTACCGGTCCCGTCTGCACTCCCTGGCAGCAGGCGGCAAGCGCACCATGCTTCTGCGTGCCCGCCAGCCCGTATACAAAGGTCTGCGCCTTTTTCTTACGGAACTGGTCTGCCATTTCCTTTATCGAATTATCCTCCAGCATCGCATTCAGCAAAGCCTGCATCAAATCACCATCCACCCTTGAAGCCTGGTACCAGGCAAAATATATCTTACTTACATTATCACAACTGTCGGACAAAAACAAGACCGTATGAGCTGTCAAAGCCCATACGGTCAAAAGCATCTGTTTTATTGTTTATGGAGTAGTGTACGCAGGCAGCTCCGCCACGGAGCCGGCTGCCAAGTTCTTAGTAAGCTGCATCAAGACCGCCCTCGATGCGCTTGTTTTCCTCAGTATCGATATGGTTAGGCTCAAGATGATACTTCTGGACAGCCACCTTGGTTGTAGGGTTCAGCTTGGCACCCTTCTTTTCCAAAAATGCCCGCAAAATCCAAGGCTTGTCAGAAATCATGCCATCAACTCCCATAGCATAGAGCATCTCCATGTCCCTGACATCATTGACAGTCCATGGAACTACCTTCATGCCGTACTTGTGGGCCAAATCTACATCATCCTTGGTTATTTCCGTATAATACGGAGAAACCACATCCGCTTTGATTGCGTGAGCTGCCTCCACCGGGTTATTCTGGAAATCCTTTATGTCCAGTCCGCCCAGCCACGGAGACTTTTCCTTTTCAAACGGACGCAGATACTCACCGCCCCTGCCCCAGGAAGGCTGCTGGCACCAGAGAGCAGAAGTAGCAATATTGGCATCCAGCTTCTTCATTTCAATCAGGGTAGACCAGTCGAAGGACTGAAGGATAACCTTATCCTCCATACCGTACTTCTTCACGGTCTCATAAAATACCTTGACGAATTTCTTCGGATCAGGGCTGTTTTTATAGCCTGCCTCCTCCGGAGTCGGATAACACTTGGTTTCGATGTTCAGATAAACATCCTTGCCTGAATCCTTGATGAGCTGCAGCAGCTCATCAAGGGTAGGTATCTCAGCCGAAGCCGGAACTACCTGAGAGGTTCCATGGATACCATAATACGGTGTATCGGGATTGATGGCAGATACATCAAACTGCTTGATCTGCGCAACAGTCATTGTGCGGATATCATACTTGCCATCCTCAATATAGTTGCCGGACCTGTCACGAGTTATCTCATGGTTGAGAATAGGATTATGGCTCATGACAATCTTGCCGTCTGCACTGAGCTGCATATCACACTCTATCGAGGTAGCCCCCATCTCTATGGCATAAGCATAGGAATAAAGGGTATTTTCAGGACGGGCATCGCGTCCGCCGCGATGCGGCTCAAAATCAAACCTGGCATCAAGATCCGGCTTTGCCAAAGCCTCTGACGGCAGTACGGCCCCCTGAATTCCCAAACCTGCCACAGCAGCCAGCAGCCCCAAAACGACAGCTTTCTTCTTCCAATTTTTCAGCATATACTTCTCCCATTTCACCTACGCTGCAGAAAGACTATTACTTCCTGAACTTCTGTACAGGAGTCTTCTGCACTTCATCACCATAGATTGTCTTCCAGTCCTTTGCCATGGAAACAGCCTGCCAGCCATACTTGTCGCACAGAGCCTTGAAGCCGGAAGCCTTCTTGACGCTGCCCCAGTCACGAACGCTGTCATCGCAGTTTACGCCGAGAACCAAGGTCTTGTATTTGTCATTGAAGATGGTATAGTTCAGCATGGAAGCATCGGAACCGCTGTTGCCCATTGCCAGAACCGGACGCTTGCCAATCTCACGGCAGATATTGGAAACCTTCTGCATCTTGTTGTCGGTAGCCTGATAGTCACCGCGGGCCATGACATCGCTCTTCTCGAACTGGAAGTACTGTGCACCGGCAAAGCCCTGACGCTGTGCAATATTTATGCTGTCAGTACCGATAACATGGTCAGTGCCGATAGAAGGAACAGCCTTCAAGGCGTTGCGTACCAGCTGACGGTCAGTACCAGTCACTACATAGAAGTTGAAATCGTTAGCCTGCAGATAAGTAATAACCTCGATCATAGGCAGATAATATGCCTCTGCAAAGGTACAGTTGGAAAGGCCATCCAACGGAGTCTTTGTCATCCAGTCAGTTACATATTTATCGAACTCGTCCAGAGTCATACCCTCGAAGGCACGAGCCTGAGCCATATCCTCACCGGCATCCATGTCAGCGGAAATCTTACCTGCCTTGGCAGCCTTCAGGCACTCCTCAGCATAAGCCTTCTCAGTGGCAGTTGGATGATAGGTAGGGTCATCAAAGATACGATGGAAATAAAGTGCCCACTCGGAGTAGGTTGGTGCCAGCTCCCCGTAGAAGGTACCATCCATATCGGATACAACAATACGATCCTCCTTCGGAATGAAGTTCGGGCTGTTCGGATTGGTCACATCAGCTACATAAGCCTTCAGTGCCTTCAATGCAGGTGCATTCTCATTCCAATACTTGAAATTGGAACCATCTGCCTTTACGGAAATAGACTGAATGGTTGCTACCGGAGCTGCATCAGCAGTGGAGATATCAGCACCTACTGCACCAAAGGTCAGGCCTAAAGCAATTAATGCGGAACAAATACTTTTCTTCATTTTCATCGAGATATACCCCTTTCATATATCGACATTTATTAGTCCGTAGAATATCTACATTTCATATTATTGCATATTGTTAAGCTTTATAAAAGCAGAAAAGTTCTGATTTTGTGTCAGATTTTTTCCTACAGGACTTTTATCCGATGTTATTTGTTGGTATTTTCCAACAAATTGTGCTTCAGGGCGTAATCCACCAGCTCATGCTTCTGCGTAAAACCAAGCTTCTGCATCAGGCGTGTTTTATAGGTAGACACGGTCTTAATGGAAATATACAGCTTCTCTGCAATAACCGACAGAGAATAGCCATGGGCCAGCAGGGCAAGAACCTCCTTTTCCCGTTTGGACAGCTCTATTCCCTCTTCCGAATGGTTGATAAAACTCTCCAGGAGCAGATGAGCATCCTTTTCCCCCAGATACCTGTCTCCGGCTGCCACCGTGCGGATGGCCTGGAAAAGCTCCGAATCTACGGAATCCTTGCACAGATAGCCGTCTGCTCCCTGGAGCATGACCTCCTTGATGTACTGCTGCTCGCTGTACATAGTCAAAATCAGCACCTTGACAGATAAATTGCACCTGCGGATTTCCTTCAGGCACTCTATGCCGCCCATCCTCGGCATGGACAAATCCAGCAGCACCACATCGATATCCGGCCTGGCAGCCATAATATCCAATGCCTC
>JAQUZO010000109.1 GCA_028691285.1 Anaerovibrio sp.
GCAATAATTATCGGTAATTTAGGTGATGCTAAAAAGCCGAAGGCTAAGTCAAGACCGTTCCCCCAGGGGCAGCCTGTGCCGGACATCCGGCCGCCTAAGAGCAGGCAGGCGGCTGCTGAGCCTGAACCTGAGACTGAGAAAACCGCCGCAGAGGTGCAGCATGAGGATGTCGGGAAGCCTGTACCGTCTGCCAGTCATGAACCGGTGCGTAATTCCTATCAGATATATCTGGAGGAAAAGAGAGCCAGAAGCGCTGCCGGAGAGGTGCGGACTGTGGAGGAAGCAGTGCCGGATACTCCTGTGCCGGCACCTTCTTCCAGGAGCAGGCTGCAGAATATGCCGCTGATGCAGGCCATTGCAGCTGCGGAAATCCTGGACAGGCCGAGGGCTCTGCGCCGCAGGCGGCGTTAGCTGCTGCAGCCGGTGCAAATAATGGCGGCGAGCTTGTGCATTAATACGGATAACGCTATAATAGATATGATTATAGCGTTATTTTTTTTTGAGAAAGCAAAATCAGAAGGTTAGATGAAATGAAATTAATATCCATTGTGGTGCCGGTATTCAATGAAGAGGATAATATCCAGCATTTTTATGAGAGCGTCTGCCATGTCATGGAGCCGCTGCAGTATGAGTTTGAGCTGATTTTTGTCGACGACGGCTCCCGGGATCGCAGCCGTGAAATCCTGCACGGTCTGGAGCAGCAGGACAGGCGGGTGCAGCCGATTTTTCTGGCAAAAAATTCCGGACATCAGCTGGCGCTGACCTGCGGACTGGACCATGCTGACGGTGATGCAGTGATTACCATGGATGGTGATATGCAGCATCCGCCTGAGCTGCTTCCCGTACTGCTGGAAAAGTGGGAGCATGGCTATGAGGTAGTGCAGACCATCAGAAAGACTACCGAGGGAGTTTCTGCTTTGAAAAAGCTGACCTCATATTGTTACTACAAGGTGCTGAACAAGCTCTCCAATGTACATATCCAGGAGGGCGGCTCTGATTTCAGGCTCATGGACAGAGTTGTGGTCAAGGCCTTTCGCCGTTATCGTGAGCATGCCCGTTTCATTCGCGGCATGATAGGTGCGATGGGCTTCCGGCAGGTGCAGATTGAGTTCGTGGCACCAAAGCGCTTTGCAGGGGTGTCCAAATTTTCTCCCCGCAAGATGCTGAATTTTGCCATCGATGGTGTGCTGGCATATTCTGTCATGCCTTTGCGTTTGGGGCTGTATATAGGTACGATCTGCGGTATCTTGAGCCTGCTGCTGATCATCCATGTGCTGATTGCCAAATTTATCCTCAATGATGCGGTGGCTGGCTGGGCTACGGTTACGGCCTGCATCCTGTTCTTCGGAGGGATGCAGATGATGGTTCTGGGGATTATGGGAGAATATTTGAGCAGGGTTTTTGAGGAGGTCAAGAACCGTCCGCTGTATCTAATTGCCCGCGGCAGACCCAAGGATGAAGAGGAAGATGCCGCTGCAGAAAAATAATTGAGAAAAATTATCATTTTATACTTGAAAATGATTCTCATTTGTGGTATATTATATTTGAGCTTGGGGAAAGCTGCTACTTCAACAAGCTAACTCTCCTAAATATAATACACACTAAAAAAGCTTCTCTGTTTTAGGAGAGGCTTTTTTAGTGTGCAAAATATGCCTGAGCTTTTTTTATTTTTTTCCGAAGGCAAAGATCTTCACCATCAGGAAGGTGACAGGGATGCCCAGCACGGCAGCCAGCAGGTAGCTGACCACCGGGGGGAAGTCCAGCATATTATAAAAGATGAGGACGATGACATTCTGGATAAGGTAGTTGGGGATGTAGGAAATAAAGAATTTTGCATACCGTGCGGCATCAAGGGGAGCATGGAAGATAAAGCGGCTGTTCATCCAGTAGGCGATGATATTGCCTATGATATAGCCGATGTTGAAGTTCAGGTTGTTGTATGGACTGAAAACGGAACAGAGCCAGGCGATGAAGGTTCCGTTAAAGGTGTTGATACAGCCGATAAGCAGAAAAAGGAAAAATTCTCTGGTGAGAAAATGGTGCTTGATTTTTTCGATGATATTCATAATTCCTCCAGATACCGGATGCTGCTGCCCTCCGGCTTTGCTGTAAAATGCGGGATGCGCTCCCAGGCTGGGCTGACTTTGTTCAGCATGTCAATGATAGCATGTTCAGCTTTCCTCTGCAAATAATGTATACAGGCATTATCATTTGCAAAAAATGGTATTCTCTAATATAATGATATTTGTATTTTTTATAGGAGGAATAACCAATGGATAATATCTCGGTAATCATTGCTTTTGTAATTTATTTAGCCTTGATGATGGCTATAGGTATTTATTATTATCGTAAAACACACAGCATGGACGATTATATCATCGGCAACCGCAAGCTGGGAGCGTGGGTCACAGCCATGAGTGCGGAAGCCTCGGATATGAGCGGCTGGATGATGATGGGCGTGCCTGGTGCGGCGTATCTGGCGGGCTTCAGTTCTGCCTGGATTGCTGTCGGACTGGGGCTGGGCACATGGGCGAATTGGCATTTTGTGGCAGCCAGGCTGCGCCGTTATACTGAAATGGCGAACAATTCCCTTACCCTGCCGGATTTCCTGCAGAACCGTTACAATGACCACAGCAATTCGCTGCGGATCATTCCAGCCATTTTCATAGTGATATTTTTCGTTATCTACACCAGCTCAGGCTTCGTCAGCGGCGGCAAGCTGTTCAGCACCCTTTTTGGACTGGACTACGCAGCAGCGGTATTCATGGGTGCCTTTGTGGTGGTATTCTATACTCTGACCGGCGGCTTTATGGCTGTCTGCTGGACTGATTTCATCCAGGGAATCATGATGTTTTTTGCCATTGTCATGGTGCCTGCCGCGGCGATGTATATGCTGGGAGGCATAGAGCCGACCATGACGGCAATCGATATCGTCAACCCAACCTTTTTCAATCCCTTCATGAATCCAGATGGCAGCACGATTTCCTTTGTGGCGTTTATTTCCCTGATGGGCTGGGGCCTTGGTTATTTCGGGCAGCCGCACATTCTGGTGCGCTTTATGGCCATCAGCTCCACCAGTGAGCTGAAGCGTTCCAAATACATTGCTGTAAGCTGGTATACGATTTCCATGATTGCGGCTGTTTTTGTCGGCATGGTGGGCAAGGTATATCTGACAGAGCCTCTTTCCGGGCCTGCTGTAGAGACAGTGCTTCTGGTCATGACACAAAAGCTGTTCAGCCCATTTATGGGCGGGCTTATCCTGTCTGCGGTACTGGCAGCCATTATGAGCACAGCTTCCTCGCAGCTCCTGGTCTCCGCTTCGGCTTTTTCCCAGGATTTCTATCGGGCGGTCATCAGGAAAGATGCCTCTCATACTGAACTGGTGTGGGTAAGCCGCATAGCGGTGCTGGTTATTTCTGCTATGGCAATTTCCCTTGCCATGAATCCTAACAGCTTTATTCTGGAAATGGTGGCCTATGCCTGGGCAGGCTTTGCGGCAACCTTTGGTCCGGCTGTCCTGATGTCGCTCTTTTGGCGGCGCACTACCAGGAACGGTGTTCTGGCAGGTATTGTCGTGGGCGGCCTGACCGTCCTCATTTGGAAGCAGTTCGCGTTCTTTGGTCTGTATGAAATCATTCCGGGCTTTTTCTTTGGCATGCTGGCGATTTATCTTGTGAGCATCCTGGATAAGGAGCCTGCCAAGGAAATTACGGATTTGTTTGATGCGGTACAGAATTCTGAAATCTGATGGCATGGGGATGGCAGCAGATGGAATTATTAAAAAAATATAAAATTTTTGTCCTAAAAAGGATTTTCTAAATTTATGGAGAAAGATACCATATAGAATTAATTTTAACAAAAAAGTGCAGGTGATTTTTTGTGGAAAAAGTTAGAGTTATGGTGGTTGATGACTCCCGGATTAGCCGCATGATGATCAGCTCAATGCTGGCCAAGACTAATTTTGAGGTATGCGGCATGGCAGAAAATGCTGCGCACGCTATAGATTTATATGCTAAGATAAGACCCGATGTGGTGACGATGGATATGAATCTGCCTGATGTAGACGGCGTTGAGTGCAGCAGGAGGATCCATGCGCTGGATTCCCACTGCAAGATTGTCATGATCAGTGCCATGAAGGATGCAAAGCTGATCATGCATGGCAGGCTGGCGGGCATCAGTGCTTTTTTGCAGAAGCCGGTGTGCACGAATGAGCTTTTGGATACGCTGATGATTCTTTGTCAGGATCATGTAGGCATCAATACTGTTTACAGAGAGTCCTATGTATCGACCTTTGCCAAGGTACTGCAGGAGGGACTGCAGAGCGTTGCAGGTTTGGAAAGCGAAATTGCAGTGGACGAGGAAGCCAGCGGTGCGCTCAGTCTGAACGGCGTCGCTGTGGTCATTGGTATTGTAGGGGAGCCGCGAGGCAGGATTACCTTTTATATGGATGAGGCTGTCATGCTTAAATTTGCCGGGCAGGTACTGCAGCAGGAGGATGTGTCCGAAGCTGAAGCGAGTGCTGTTGTGGAGGAGTCCGGAAACATCATTGCCGGGCACGGCATATCCAGGATCAATGATGTGATCAAGGAGCGGGAAATGAGGCTGACGCCGCCGGGAATCATCAGCGGCGTGGATATTACCCTATCCAATCCTGAATTGACTGCATTCAATATTAAGGCAAAAACTTCCCTTGGCGATATTTTCTTGAATGTTGGATTTGCGAGGAGTGTGTGACATGGATGTAAAACTGGTGAATCCTTTTATTGACGCATTCTCTACGGTATTGCCGCAAATGGGATTTCCTGTTCCGGAACGGTCTGGTATGGGACTGAAGGATAAGCATATTGCCAGCCTTGGTGTATCTGTGCTGGTAGGCTTCACTAAGGAAATTCGCGGCAATGTGGTATATAACATGGATGAGGAAACGGCTAA
>JAQUZO010000110.1 GCA_028691285.1 Anaerovibrio sp.
CTGCGTGCAGAGGAAGAGCGTGCTGCTATGCTTGAAAACGGTAAGCTGGAGCCTGAGGAACTTACTCAGGAGGAGCAGGAGCATCTGTCTGAGCGTCAGAGCATTGAGGAGCTTATCCGCAATAAGCCTGCCGAGATGGCGATGCTGGTTAAAACTTGGCTGTCGGAGGATTGATTGTATTGGATATGTATGATGACGCGCCTGAGCTGACAAATCAGCAGAAGGCAGCGGTACTGTTTATAGCTCTGGGGCCTGAATATTCATCCATGCTGTTCAAGCACATGAATGATGAGGAGATTGAGAAGCTCACACTGGAGATAGCCAATCACAGGCAGGTTACCCCGGAGGAAAAGAAGTCTGTAGTGTCTGAATTTTATCAGATGGCTATGGCGAAGAATTATCTGTCCCAGGGCGGTCTGGAGTATGCCCAGAATGTCCTGGAAAAGGCACTTGGCTCGGAACGCGCCTCTGCGATTATCAGCCGCCTGACCACCAGCCTGCAGGTGCGTCCTTTTGACTTCCTGCACAAGACTGACCCGTCACAGCTGCTGAATTTCATCCAGAATGAGCATCCTCAGACCATTGCTCTGATTATGGCATATCTGGATGCAGACCAGGCGGCGACCATCCTTACGGCACTGCCTCAGGACAGGCAGGCGGAGGTTGCCAAGCGCATAGCGGTGATGGACAGAACCTCACCGGAGGTACTGAGGGAGGTAGAGCGCGTGCTGGAGAGGAAGCTCTCTGCTCTGGTGACACAGAACTTCAACGATGCCGGCGGCGTCAAGGCGATTGTCGAGGTGCTGAACCGCGTCGACCGCACTACGGAGAAGTCCATCATCGAAAATCTGGAGGTGGACAATCCGGAGCTGGCAGAGGAAATCAAGAAGCTCATGTTTGTTTTCGAGGATATTGTCATGCTGGACGACCGCGGCCTGCAGCTGGTGCTGCGCGAGGTGGAGACCAAGGAGCTGTCACTGGCTCTGAAGGCGACCAATCCGGAGGTTGCGGAGAAGATTTACAAAAACATGTCCAAGCGTGCAGGCGATATGCTGCGTGAGGAAATCGAGTACATGGGCCCTGTAAAAATCAGGGATGTAGAGGAAGCACAGCAGAAGATTGTCAATGTTATCCGCAAGCTGGAGGATAAGGGGGATATCGTCGTCTCCAGAGGAAAGGGTGACGAAATGATTGTCTAGGATAATAAAGGGAGCCCTCTATGAGGATGAACCCAAGATTGTAACGGTGCCTGTGGATCTGTTCCGGACTGCGGAAGCAGAGGAGGAAGCACAGACAGGTTTTATAGATGCGGAAGCACAGGAGAATATGCTGGCGGCTATCCGCCAAAAGGAGGAGGCCGCAGCCCAGCTGCTGAAGGATGCCAAAATCCAGGCGGAAATCATCCGTCAGGAGGCGCACGCCGAAGCAGACAAGCTGTTGCTGGATGCCCGGGCCCAGGTGGAGGCCCTGCAGGAGGAAGCCAGGCAAAAGGGCTATGAGCAGGGGCTGGAGGAAGGCCGTCAGGCCGGTGCAGAGCAGATAGCTCAGGAGCAGCACCATATTTTGGTGGAGGGCAATGCCCGGGCGGAGAGGACTCTGCAGGAGGCACAGACCGCCTGTCAGGACTATGTGACTGCCGCCGAAAATACCATTGCGGAAATGGTGATGCGGATAGCGGACAAGGTGCTGCCGAAGCATTTCATAGATGTGCCACAGCTTATTTTGCCGCTGGTCAGTGAGGCTATCAGGAAGGTAAAGGACCAGCCCCATGTGCTGGTGCGGGTGCCGCCTGAGTCCTACGAGCTGGTGATGATGGCTCAGACAGAGCTGCAGAACCAGCTGGAGGGCAGTGCCGTGCTGGAGGTCAAATCCGATGAGGCGATGCAGCTGGGCGACTGCGTGGTGGAATCCCCGAACGGGGTGGTGGATGCCAAGCTGTCTACACAGCTGGAGCTGGTCAAACAAGCGATTAGGAATGTTATGAAATAATGGAAATAGACATCAACCTGGAAAAATTCAATGAAGCTGTCGACAACTGCAAATCCATGAACATGATTGGCAAGGTTGTCCAGATTGTCGGTCTGGTCATCGAATGCAACGGGCCAAATGTGAGCATGGGTGAGCTTTGCTATGTCCAGTCGCATTTTCAGGAGGTGGAGCCGCTGCCTGCCGAGGTAGTAGGCTTCCGTGAGGGTTATGTGCTCCTGATGCCTCTGGGAGAGACCAGAGGCATCGGACCGGGCTGTCAGGTAGTTTCTGCCCAGAAGGTTCTGCAGGTCAGGGTAGGCCCGGAGCTTTTGGGCAGGGTCATTGACGGCCTGGGCAATCCCATTGACGGCAAGGGGCCGATACTCTGCCGCCGGGAATATCCCATCCAGGCAAATCCGCCGGCGCCTCTGGAGCGGCCTGTCATCAAGGATTCACTCTATGTGGGGGTGCGGGCGATTGACGGACTCATCACCATGGGGCAGGGGCAGCGTATCGGCATCATGGCAGGCAGCGGCGTGGGCAAATCAACCCTGCTGAGCATGATTGCCAGGAACACTGAGGCTGACATCAGCGTCATTGCCCTGGTAGGCGAGCGAGGCCGTGAGGTCAAGGAGTTCATTGAACGCGACCTGGGCGAGGAAGGGCTGAAAAGGTCGGTGGTGGTGGTAGCTACTTCTGACAAGCCTGCGCTGGTGCGCATCAAGGGCGCGATGACGGCTACCGCCATCGCCGAGTATTTTCGGGACAGAGGGCACAAGGTTGTCCTGATGATGGACTCTGTTACCCGCTTTGCCATGGCACAGCGGGAGGTGGGACTGACCGTCGGTGAGCCGCCAGCCACCAGAGGCTATACACCGTCGGTATTCGCACTGCTGCCGAGGCTCCTGGAGCGGGCCGGCACCAGTGCCAGGGGCTCCATCACCGGCATCTATACGGTGCTGGTGGATGGCGACGATATGAATGAGCCGATTGCCGATGCAGTGCGCAGTATCTTGGACGGCCATATCGTGCTTTCAAGAAATATTGCAGCGCAGAATCATTTTCCTGCCATTGATGTGCTGGCGAGTGTCAGCCGTGTCATGTCGGCAGTAGCGGCGGAGGAGCATTTGGATGCAAGCCGGAAGCTGCGTGCCTTGATGGCAGTATACAAGGAAGCAGAGGATTTGATTCACATCGGTGCCTATGTGAAGGGCTCCAGTCCGAAGATTGACGAAGCAATTGAGAAGATAGATGCCATCAATGAGTTTCTTTGTCAGGGCGTCTTTGAGGTGCAGAGCTTTGAGGAAACCATCAGCAGGCTGGAGAGCATCTAGTGCCTGCAGGCTGGGTTCCTCCGGTGACAGGAGCTGATTTTTTTGAAAAAATTCCGTTTCAAGCTGGATACGCTGCTGAAAGTGACCAGGATGAACAAGGAGCAGGCGCAGGTAGCCCTGGCTCTGGCAGTCCGTGAGCAGGAGGAAGCAAGAGAACAGCTGCAGGAATACCTCAGGGAGATGGCTCAGGGGCAGCAGGACTATGCAGAGCTGACCGGCGAGGGCAAAACCATCAGCCTGGGCAGGCTGACGACCTTCAACAGCTTCTTTAACTGGAAGCGTGAGCAGATAGAGGCGCAGATGCGGCTGCTTTTGGCAAAGCAGACTGCCCGTCAGCAAAAGCTGCAGGAGCTGGTAGCGGTCATGAACAAGCTGAAAAGCATTGAACAGCTGCGTGAGAAACGCCTCCGCCAGTATATGGCAGAGCTTTTGCAGGAGGAGCAGAAGCAGCTTGATGAGATTGGCGGCCAGCTGTATTTCCGCAGCCAGGGCTAGTTTAGATAAGGTAGTGAGCTAACATGATGCAAATTGAAGGACTAAGCAGTGTGATACACAGGATTGACGAGCTGAACCAGCGCTTCGGCATAAATACTGTCCCGCCTGGGCAAAAGCAGACAGGAGAGGCTGGTCAGCAGCAGGCAGTCCAGGGCGCTGGTGCCCCACAGAGCGGGGACGGCTTTGACCGTCAGCTGGCGAAGGCAATGGGCACCGCAGGTGCCGGTATCCAGGCAGGCGGCGCAGGTGATACGAACCAGCTGATTCTGGCAGCTGCACAAAAGTACCAGCTGGACCCTCGCCTGGCGGCAGCTGTGGCACAGACGGAGTCCGGCGGCAGGCAGGAGGCTGTTTCACCCGCGGGCGCCGTAGGCGTGATGCAGCTGATGCCGGAAACGGCAGCAGGGCTGGGCGTCAATCCCTATGACAAGGGACAGAACATCGAGGGAGGGGTCAAATACCTCCGACAGATGCTTGATACCTTCGGAGGGGATGTACAGAAGGCAGTAGCTGCCTACAATGCAGGCCCTCAGGCTGTCAGGGAATACAACGGCATACCGCCGTACCGCGAGACACAGGATTATGTGAATAAGGTATTAGATATATATCGTTGATTAGGGTGATAAGATGGCAAGCACACAACCTGCAGAAAACGCAGCTAACAGCAAACGGCCTTTATGGAAAAAGGCAGGCATCGTCCTGCTGGTTTTGGCCCTGATTGTGGTGGGGTTTTTCCTGGGAATTTATTTAAAGATTTTTGATTCAGATGCAATGAACCAGAAAATGGGGCTGTATAATCTGCCTGTAATCGGGCAGTATTTTGTGCCGCCGACACCGGACAAGGAATCCTCCGTGCCTGACGACAGGGCACAGAAGGCTGCCGAAGCCCAGAAAAAGAAAGAGGCAGAGCAGTCCAAGCCTGTCAAGCTCACCAAAGAAGAGGTGGACAAGCTGACCAAGCAGCGGCAGGCGGAGGAAAAGAAGCGTGTCTCCAAGCTGGCCCGTCTGTACAATGAGATGAAGCCTGCCGATGCAGCCAGGATTTTGGAAACCATGGACAATGACATTGTCATTGCCATTTTCCAGCGTATGGA
>JAQUZO010000013.1 GCA_028691285.1 Anaerovibrio sp.
TTACATTGGCGGCACCAAGGCAGGTGCAGTCTGCGGTGAAGCGGTGGTATTCACCCATAAGAATACGCCGCGGCATTTCATTACCTCAGTCAAGCAGCATGGAGCATTGCTGGCAAAGGGACGCCTGCTGGGAGTGCAGTTTGATGCCTTGTTTACGGACAATCTTTATTTTCAGATTTGCCGCCATGCTGTGGAAATGGCAGATGAGATAAGAAAGGATTTGGTGAAAAAAGGTTATCGGCTGTATGTTGATTCACCTACCAACCAGATTTTTGTCATTTGGGATAATCGGGAGCTGCCGGAGCTGGCAGCAAAGGTAGCCTACGGCTTTTGGGAGAAATATGATAAGGAGCATACAGTCATCAGGTTTGCAACAAGCTGGGCTACTGAGCCAAAGGCTGTTGAGGAATTGAAGAAAATTTTATAGGTACGGATTTTCCGATGACAGGTGCGTAAACTGTCCCGAATGCAGATCTGAGCATTCGGGATTTTTTTGTGCTTTTTTATTTTCTGCAGCTATATATTGTCCGGTGAAAAATGCCTTCGGGAAGTTTTGCAATACAAAGAAAACGCTTGCAAAAAAATCCTGATGTGGTATTATGATGGCAGATGAAACATTAAAAAATTCCGATAAAACAAGAATATTATAATATATATTAACAATAAAACTTATATAATTATATATTATATAAAGAGAGGCAAAATATGAAAACAATGGAGCAGTATGCCCGGCTTGTGGACAGGGCGAGGGAGAAGGCTTCCGGTACTTTGGGCAGTATGGTCAGAGAGCCGCCGGGAGCATTTCAGGAGGAAAAGACACCTTTGACGGAGCTGCTGGAGTTCATTCTGAATACGGCATATCAGTCAAAGGCAAGTGATGTGCATTTTGAGCCTCTGGAACAGGGTATCCGCATCAGGCTGCGTATCAACGGAGTCATGAAGCTGTTCTTCCAGGGAATGCCATGGGAGCTTTATGACAAGCTGGTTTCCAGGGTAAAAATTATCTGCGGGCTGGATATTGCGGAGAAGCGGCTGCCTCAGGACGGCAGGTTTTCCTTTGCGGCCTGCGGTGAAGGAGCGAGCCTGGATGTGCGTACTTCTGTAGTGCCAACTATCCATGGAGAAAAAATCGTTCTGCGCCTGCTGAATGCCCCGGATAGCTTCAAAGGGCTGGAGCAGCTGGATTTATCGGCTGGCAATCTCAGGCTGCTGCGGGAAAAATGCACTGGCAGCAGCGGTATGCTGCTGCTTGCCGGGCCTGTGAACTCAGGCAAAACCACTACTTTGTATGCTGTGCTGACCATGCTGAACCAGGAGGGAATCAATATTATTTCTGTTGAGGATCCTGTGGAGTACAGGATAGAGGGAATCAATCAGATTCAGGTGAATGGCAAAATAAATTTCGGCTTTGCAGAAGCGCTCCATGCTGTGCTCAGACAGGATTTTGACTGTCTGGCGGTGGGGGAGATACGGAGCGCAGAGGCGGCTGAGATGCTGATCAGCTCTGCCCTGACAGGCAGAAGGGTTTTTGCTACGATTCATACCCCGGGGGCTGTGAAAACAATTTATCGTCTGCTGGATATGGGCATAAAGCCATATCTGCTGGCGGCAGCAGTTTCGGCAGTCATGGGACAGAGGCTGGTCAGACGGCTGTGCCCTGTGTGCCGGGAGCCTTACAGAGCTGCACCGGGCAGCAGGGAGGCTGAGTTTTTGGGTGAAGATTATGACCGGCAGCAGGAGTTTTTCAGGCACCGGGCAAAGGGGTGCCCTCACTGTGAGCATACGGGCTTTGCGGGAAGGCTGGCCGTGCAGGAGCTGCTGAATCTGGACGGCAGACTGGCGGAGGCCGTGGCGGCAGGCGTGACCGCAGGAGAGCTGGCAAAGCTGGCAGAGGAGGCAGGCATGGTATCAATGAGGCAGGATGGCATAAAAAAGGCAGCGGCAGGTCAGCTCGAATTGTCTGAGCTGCTGGAAATATTGTAGCTGGGAGGGAAAGGATATGTGTGTCAGCAAAGGGGATTTGACAAGGATTCTGCACTGTGCTTCAGAGGCAGGGATTTCAGATGTTTATATCAGTACCGGCTGTCCGGTTTACTGGCGCAGGGGAGAGGTGCTCTCACCGCTGAAGGAGTATATTCCTTCGGCAAA
Source organism: Anaerovibrio sp. (assembly GCA_028691285.1). GTDB lineage: Bacteria > Bacillota > Negativicutes > Selenomonadales > Selenomonadaceae > Anaerovibrio. The sequence continues at coordinate 2,149 of JAQUZO010000013.1, forward strand.
GGATATTTATGAGATTTTCAAGTTTTTGGTCAGGGATGACCACTGGGATACGATGGCTGCAGAAAAGGCTGTCAATAGTACCTGTCAGCTGGGAGAATGGCGTTACCGTATCCATGTGTACAGGAAGAGCGGGCAGCTTGCTTTTGCCATACGGGTTCTGCCCAGGGAAATACCGGAGCTTGCCGCTTTGGGACAGGCAGCCATGATAGGGCGTTTCAGCAGGTACAGGCAGGGACTGCTGCTGGTGACAGGGGCGACCGGTGCGGGCAAGAGCACTACCGTGGCGTCTTTTTTGGCGGAGCTGAACCGGCAGGAAAGGCTGCATATTCTTACGCTGGAAGACCCGGTGGAATTCGTTTACCCTCAGAGCAGCTGCCTGGTCAGCCAGCTGGAGCGGGGAGAGGATTTTGCCGATTATGGACAGGCTTTGGAAAATGCCATGCGGGAGGCACCGGATGTGATCATGGTATCGGAAATGCGGGACAGGGAAACCGTCCAGGCGGTATTGAATGCGGCTCTGTCAGGCCATTATGTGGTAGCGACCATGCACGCCGGAAGTGCAGCGGAAACCCTGGAGAGGCTAGTCAGCATGTATCCGGCAGGGCAGCAGCCTATGGCACAGTCTTTGCTGTCAGCTTCCCTGGTGGGGGTATGCAGCCAAAGACTGCTGCCGGGGCGCGGCGGGATAAAGCAATGCGCCGTGGAATGCCTTCACGCCAACCATGCGGTAAGGAATATTATCCGCAGCGGCAAATATGAGCAGCTGTACAATGTCATGCAGTCAGGACGGGGAGAGGGAATGCAGACGATGGAAATGGCTGTGGAGGCACTGGAAAGAAAAAATCTGCTGCAGCTGGAGCGGGGGAAGGATCTGAGTGCTGGGTGACAGGCGATGGGAATATATTGCTTTGAGGGCTTTGACAGGAACGGGACAAGATATCGGGAAAGGCTGGAGGCCGACAGCAGGCAGGAGGCTCTTGCCGTCCTTCACCGGCAGGAGCTGGTCATAACCAGGCTGAAAAGACAGAGCTGTGTACGGCGGCTTGTGCACAGGCGCAGAAAATGCAGTGTAAAATTTCAAATGAATTTTTGCCGTCAAATGTCAGTGATGCTTGCTGCGGGAATCCCCATTGCAGAAGCTGTAAATGTCCTGGCAGCGGACAGCAGTGCAGCTGAAAGGGGTCTGGGAAAATTGCTGGCAGAGCTGCAGAAGGGCTATGCTCTGTCTGATGCCATGCAAAGGACAGAGGGATGCTTTTCTGATTTTGTGATTGGGGCAGTCAAGGCCGGTGAGCTGTCAGGCAATCTGGAAAAGACCCTGCTGCCTCTTCATGACATCCTGAGCAAAAGGTATGAGGCAGAGAAAAAGCTGCATGCTGCGATGCTGTATCCCCTTTTGCTGTGCGGTCTGAGTATTGTACTGGTGATTTTCCTTTTGTACCATGTCCTGCCGGTTTTTGCAGATGTTTTTGCCGGCTTTCATGCACAGCTTCCCTGGACTACGCTGCTGCTGCTGGATATCAGGGATAATCTGCCAGTATATGTTTTCAGGCTGCTGGGCGGAGCTATGGCCTGCCTCCTGCTTTGGCACAGTGCTTTCAGGTCCAGGAGGCTTGGCACAGGACTGGATAGATACAGGCTGCGGCTGCCTGTTTGGGGGCGTCTGTATCTGAGAAGCGAGCAGGCATTGTTTTTGGCGGCTCTGGCTATGCTGGTGCAGGGAGGCATTGGGCTGAATTACGGTATTGAGCTGATGCGAAATATGAGCGGGAATCTGTACTTGAGGTTTTATTATGATTCTCTGCTGAGGCAGCTGAGACAGGGCTATGGATTTGGCAGCTGCCTCAGCAGGGATGGGCTTTATCCGGCGATGGCCGTGACCATGGTCATAGGCGGAGAAAAAACGGGAGAGCTGGCAAGGATGCTGGGATATGCAGGAGCTGTCTGCCAGGAGGAAGCAGACAGCATACTGGAAAGGATTCAGGTTTTGGCAGAGCCGCTGGCTATAATTATTCTGGGAGGGATGATTGGTTTTATTGTCCTGAGCACGGTGCTGCCGGTTTTGGATTTGATGACTGTGATGTAAAAGGAGGATTTTTCATGCTGTTGGAGATTTTCAGGAGGTTCAGAAAGCAGGAGCAGGGTTTTTCCATGCTGGAGCTGCTTGTTTATGTGGGGATTGTGGGTATTATAGTTTCCTTTGCCATACCGCGCTATACAAATGCTGTGGCTATGGTGAACACGGCAAAAATACAGTCAGATCTGCAGACCCTTGATGCTGCCATTACCATGTATCAGCTGCAGACAGGCAAAAATCCTGCGAATATTTCGGGAGATTTGGCAGAATATGTTGCCCATGCGGACAGATTGAAGCCGCCTGCCGGGAAATGCCTGCTCAAATCAGGAGGTGTCATGGAAATTACCGCCGCCGAATATGTCATCGCGGAGAGCGGAGAAGAAGCTGGACTGCAGGGACATATTCTGGATGACTTCGGCAGAGGAGAGAAAAAGGAGCAGGTGTGAGAGGTGAAATGATACATGGCAACGAGCTGGGGTGTAATAATTTTTCAGCTGAGGGAGCATTGGCGGCCGACAGTGCTGCTGATGGCAGCAGCTCTTGGTTTGGAGGCGGCAGCAATCAAAGAGACTGGAGACCTGTGGGCTGCTGCAGTCTGTACGGCAGTGATGGTGCCGGAGGCTGTATTGGACGGTATATACTGCAGGCTGTATCACAGGCTGAGCCTGGCACTGTTTGCAGCAGGCCTGTCAGCTGCTTTGGCAGCAGAGCTTGTCTATGGATATGGGCAGCTATGGCGGGCGGCAGGCGGCAGCGCATGTTTCGGCGGATTGCTGCTGGCGGTTTATCTGGGCAGCAGGGGCGGACTGGGGTTTGGGGATATTTGCTACGGCACCGCCCTGGGTATGGTGTTGGGTATGGAAAAGGCCGTTTTGGCCTTTTGCCTGACCTTTATGCTGGGACTGGCAGCAGCAGCCGTGGTATATCTGCATAGCTTTGCGTCAGGGAGGAAGACCATCAGGCAGATTCCTCTCGGGCCATTTATGCTGCTGGGCAGTCTGATGAGTTTGCTGTGGGGGCGGGAGCTGATGGCATGGTATATAAGAATGCTTTAGCAGGGGAACAGGGCTGGAGCCTGCTGGAGCTGGTGCTGTGCTTGGGAATTGTGATGAGCCTGTGCGCAGCAGCTGTTCCCCGGGCGGTAAATATGGATAAAATGCATGTTAAATATGAAACACTGTATTTGCTGAATACCATCAGATTTGTTCAGACCTGGAGCTATGGCTTGGATTATTGCGCCTTTGACAATCATTATTCCAGCCAGGAACGGCCTGTGCTGTATTTTTGGGCCAATGGCAATTATTACATCATGTCCCAAGGGCAGAGAAGATACCCTCGTGAGCCTGAGCACGGCGTCAGTGTGCGGTCGAACGAGAGAAAGGTGAAATTCAATGCGAGGGGATATTCGACAGCCTGTACAGTGAGAATCAGCAGGGGAAATTATGTGGAAAAAATTATTATTGATACAGTCGGACGGGTCAGAGTGGAGGAGGGCTGAGACAGGGTATTTTTTTCTGGATGTCCTGGGTGGGGCGGCGGCAGCAGCGGCTTTGGCGGCCAGTCTGGCGTATATCAATGTCCAGCTCTCCTATATGGATGATTTGGAGGGGAGCATTACCGCTGCGGGCATGGCCAGAGACCAGCTGGACAGATTATGCATCGAAAAGCAGGCCGGAGATCTGGGCGTGCACTGCGTGGAAGCAAATGGGTATGCTTTTCGGCTGACATCCACCAAAGCCTCCGGAGAACTGTGGGATACTATTCGTTATCAAGTGGAAATTGAGTGGCAGGACAGGCGGGGAAGGCAGCATTTTGCGATACAGAAGGAGGTTGGGGATGGCGCATGATGAGGCAGGCTTTTCCCTGCCGGAGCTGTTGGCGGCACTGCCGCTTTTGCTGCTGCTGGGCTTTGCCATGCTGAATGTTTTTGGCATGGGCAGCAAATATCACAGGGATTTTCTGGGGGACTGGGAATTGCTGCAGCAGGTGCGGTTTCCGATGGAGGAAATAGCCAAGGATGTACGGTACTGCGGTGAAATGCGCCTGGAACGGCCCTATGGTGATATGACGGTCTTATATATCAAGCGGCATTATCTCACTCCATCGGATGCGGCATCAGAAAATTACTGGCAGCGCTATAAATTTATACGGCGGGGAGAAGAGGATTACTGGATTACAAAGAATGATCAGCCGGTGCTGGGCAGAACAGCAATAACCGATATACGGCTGAACCGGTGTGAGTGCCAGCTTTTGGCTGACGGTAAGGTGCGGGTCCTGATTTCGGGCATCAACATGGCGACAGGACACAGCTTTCGGCTGGAAAGAACTCTTTACAGCTATGGATATGGTATGGAGCCTGCACGGGAGAGTGATGAGGACGGTTAGGTTATCAGGGGAGAGAGGCAGCATTACCCTGCTGGGGGTATGGCTTTTGGGCATATTTTTGTGTATATCTATGATGATATTTATTCTCAGCAACAAGGAGTGCAGGGTAATTGTGCTGGCCAATAAAAGTTTTACCATGCAGCTGCTGGCTGAAAGCCTGCTGGAAAATCAGCGGCTGAAGCTGCAGCATGATATGGCTCGTACCGGGGAGATGCTGGAGCAGAAGGAAGGGATGCTGAAAATGCTGGACACGGGGGAAAGAGACGAATTTACCTATCGCATCAATTATCAGATACAGAAGGGGAAAATTATTATTGCGGCTGTATTGAGGAATAAAAATCCTGTCAAAACAGAGAATATATTTACCCTGCAATGGTGGCTGAGGGTTGATAGGGAAAATGGCAAAGTAATCTTGGAAGGGATTGGATAGCATGGATTGGGAGAGGGTGAAGGGCTGGCTCCGCAGAGAGGCACGGAGTGCCCTGGGGGTCAGGCTGCAGGGAGAAAAAATATATATGGCACTGGCGGAGCAGGATGAGTACGGTCAGAGCAGCCTGGTGTGGCAGGAGGAGATGGTGCGTCAGAAGGGGCAGAGTGCACGGGATTTTGCGGAAGCTGCCTGTATGCGCGCCAGACAGAATATCGCTGGAGAGGCAGACTGCTATGTGGTACTGGATGGACAGGCGGTATTCTATTATGAAAAGGATTTTCCTCAGCTGCCTCATGAGGAGCTGGAACAGGGGGCACGGCTGGATTTTGCGGCAGTTTCGGCCTGGCAGGAGCCGTATGTCTGGGACTATGAGCAGACTGACGGCTGTACAGTAAGAATAGGCGGTATCTTAAAGACTAACCTTAGAGAAAGGCTTGCAGTCTGGCAGGAGTTTTTCAGCTGTACGGTGGGGGTGCTCTGTGCTGCGGACGCTGCCGGCTGCAGGGAAGAGCTAAGGGAGCTGGGCTTGGAGGAGGAGCTGTCTCCTGGCACCCTTGCTGCTGTCTATGGAGCCTGGAAAGGGGTGGAGCACAGCGGGCTGCGTCTGTCTTTGGACAGAGCGTTTCTGCAGAGGTGGAACTGGCTGCATCTGACGGCTGCGTTGTGGGCGATTTCATTGGGACTGATGTGTGCAGTGGGCATGGGCTGGCGGTATTATAGCGGCACCCAGCAGGAAAAACTGCGCAATCAGCAGGAGCAGCTGCTTTTGATGCAGGATATAGCTGAACGGAAAGCAGCTATTGATGAGGATAGAGAAATTATTGAGAGGAAAAATAAAATGATGGAGAAATTGCACGGAGAGAACTTGGCAGGTCGGGGAATTCTGGTTAATATCGGCAAATCCATGAAAGAGGGAATATGGCTGACAGGGCTTTCAGCTCAGGCCGGCCATAAGGTCATCCTCCAGGGCAAGGCCGCAGGCTACAGCCAGGTGTCCGGATTGATGGATGAGCTGCAGCGGGATAAAGCGTTCTTCCAGGGGAAAATATTTTTATCTTCTACAGAGGCAGACCGCGATGGTCTGATCAGTTTTCAGATGAACGGAAAGCTGTGAGAGAATGAAGGTGCAGTGGGGAATTTTTGCCGGATCGGTATTTTTGCTTGCAGGTATCTGGCTTTGCCTGGCCTGGCAGGGGGTACAGCTGGCTGATGAGATGCAGCAGCGGGAAGGCAGGCTGCAGGAGCTGAAAGCACAGGCCGCTGCGCTGCAGGCATTGCAGAGTGAACATAATAATCTGGAATTATATCAGCTGGAGGTGGCAGGCAAGCGGGAACTGGCAGAGAAAATGCTGCCCGGTGAAATGGAGAGTGCTGTTTTGCTGGACAGTATAAAAAAGGCTGCGGACAGCAGCGGGATGGAGCTGAGAGAGCTTGTGCCGGGACAGCCCGATATGGAGGACGGCGTCGCTGATATGGCAGTCAAGGTGAAACTGTCAGGAGATTATTTTTCACTGCTGGATTTTTTGCGCAGGGTGCAGAATGGGACGAGGCTGATACATATTGATACGATGGATTTGATTCAGCATCAGGACCTTGAATGTCAGCTGGGCATGAAGGTTTTTGCCGAAAAAGTTTAGTCTTTCAAGGAATAATTGCATTATTTCGCTATTTGGAATACAATAGTACTAGAATATTATTTTTTGAGAGGTGTTAGAGTGGCAAGTTACTATATAGATTATGAGAATGTGCATAATGAAGGATTAAAGGGTGTCCACAAGCTGGAAAAGGGAGATAAGCTGTATCTGTTTTACAGCAGCAAGGCGGATACGCTGAAAATCGACATGGTGCGTCAGCTGATGGAATGTACGGCAGAAATCAGATTTGACAAGATTGTCAACGGAGTGGAAAATGCGCTGGATTTTCAGCTGATTACTGCTTTGATGTGCAATTATTACGAGGATGAGAACTATTATATCATCAGCCGTGACAAGGGCTATGATGCGGCCATTGAGATGGCTGGCAAGCAGAAGCGGGAGAACATCTACCGCTGTCGTGATATTGACGGTGCAATAAAGCATCAGGTCGGCTTGGGAATTGATGAGAGCGGTCAGGAAATCATCGTTGATTTGGAGTTCAATCAGGCTCTGCCTGAGTCAGAAGCGGAAGCTGAGGATGTAATACAGGCTGAAGAGGCTGGAATGCCGGAAAATACCGCTGAAGCTGAGCTGCCGGAAAACGCTGCAGAGACTGTATCTGCGTCAGAGGATGCAGAGCCTGTCGGCAAAGGCAAAGGCAAAGGCAAAGCGGTAAGAGCTGGTAAGGCTAAAGCTGCCAGAGCTGGTGCGGATGCTGCTCCAGCCGCACCTCAGGATGATACAGAGACTCCTGACGGGGAGGATGATCCTGCATCTGCCTTGGCTTTGCCGGAGCAGTCTGAGGAAGAGCAGGAGGCTGGTGCCGCAGAACAGTCTGAGGCAGAGGTGGCAGAGGAAGAACGGCGCAGAAGGGCATATCAGTCTATCTGTACCAAAATACTGAACCATATCAAGCTGACCCATAAGATTCCCCTTACCTACAAGCAGGCAGGCGTCATCTATGAGGCTCTGTCTGAATCTGACAGCAAGATGCAGTTTTATCACAAGCTCATTCAGTTCCTGGGACGCAAGAAGGGCGGCGAGCTGTATCAGAAGGTGAAGATAACCTACAAGTCAATTGCAGGGATCTACAAGGCATCCTCCCTGAGCCCGGAGGGAGATTCGGACGGTGCCGGAGATGCCGCAGAAAGCAGGGATGATATTGATGATGCTAAGGCAGCTTTTGAGCATGCAGAGCAGAGTCAGGGGAATCCAGGTGAAGCCATTCTGCGTTTGGTGGAGTTGACTAAAAACATATAGCTCATACAGGCAGGCTCCTTGGGGCAGCAGCATGGGCATTATATCATTTTTGCTAAATTTCACATAAAAAAATTCTATAATGGAATACCTTAAACTGGGACTAAAGTCGGTTCACAGGGAATAGACAAAGCCGTATAATGTACACAAATGAATACAAAGTACACAGCGGTACATTGTAAGTGAAGGCTTTGCGGAGGTATATGATTATGGATATGGCAGTTTTGGACAGTGTATTGAAGCTGGTTATGTTTGCAGGCGTTGTTCGTCTGATGAAGTAATCAGTCGGCAGGGAATTGCTCAAAGGAAAAAACCACGGTGCCCGAGGGGCAGCGTGGTTTTTTTGTCGATTAAATTCTGCCTGGTACTTTTTTAATAAGGTGAAATATGGTAAAATAATAGCAATCCGGCGGTATGTTGAGAGATTTATTTGTGGTTTTTATATATGTAGGAGTGTTGCATTATGATGTCATTGAATTTTCAGGCAGAAAAACATGAAAAGATGCTGATTGAGCGTACTAAGAGATGTACCGTCCGTCTTGGGGATGTAAGCGACAAATATCCGGAGGGCTCCATTGTCTGGATTACCGCCGGAAAGAAATTTACCCCCAAAAAGCGTCTGTATACCGCTTATCTTGACAAGGTACGGGTAAAGACCATGGAAAACCTCACTTCTCAGGATTTGGGGCAGCAGAATCCCAATATCAATTCCCGCGAAGAACTGATTGCGGATTTTGAGGCTATCTATAAAAAGCGCATTACCATGAATGATACCGTGACGGTTATTTATTTTACTGAGGTGTTTGGCTGATATGGAACAGAAAATAGAGGTTGGCCTGATCAATGAAGCAGAGTGTGTGGTGACTGCTGAGAATACAGCCAGGAGTCTTGGCAGCGGCTGCCTGCAGGTTTTTGCCACACCGGCCATGTGCTGCCTGATGGAGAAGGCGGCATCTGATTTATTGGACAGCCTTCTGGATGAGGCAAGCACTTCCGTGGGGATTTCCCTGCAGATTGCTCATACAGCGGCAACTCCTGTCGGCATGGGAGTCACTGCGGCAGCAGAGATTACTGCTGTTGAGGGGCGTCGGATTTCCTTCAGGGTGACAGCCCGTGATGAAGCCGGGGAAATCGGTTCTGGGACCCATGAGAGGTTTATTGTCTTCAAGGAAAAATTTCAGATGAAGGCAGATGCCAAAATGCACAGATGAAATATTGAGTCTTAAACAAAGCACCCCCATAGCCCTGTGATATGCTCCCTGTCAGGCAGACAGACGGCGTATCACTGCGGGTTATGGGGGTGCTTTTCCGTGCTGATGGTGTTTTGGGGCGATCAGGTTATTTTTCCTGCATCTGGCCCAGGTAATGGGTGACAAACTGGCGTGCCGAGCGGCCGGAGCGGCCGGAATGCTCCAGGTTCCAGCGATGTCCAAGCACGCGCAGCTCCTCGCGCTCCAGAGCAATGCCTTCCTGACGGAGGAAGTGGTCGATGATATCAAGGTATTCATCCTGTGTAGGCTCCAGATAATTGATGATCAGGCCAAAGCGGTCGGACAGAGAAATGGTTTCGTTGATGCTGTCATTGCGGAACAGCTCGTCCTGACCGTCATTTCTGTCGCGCCAGGTCTCACGAATCAGATGGCGGCGGTTGGAGGTGGCGTAGATCAGGACATTTTCCGGACGGGATTCGACGCCGCCCTCAATGGCTGATTTCAGGTATTTATAATCGCTGTCAGATTCCTCAAAGGACAGGTCGTCGAAAAATATGATGAAGCGTTTGCTGGCATACTGGCGCAGGCTGGACATGATTTTCGGCAAATCACAGAGCTGTGCTTTCTGCATCTGGATCAGGCGCAGCCCATCAGTATAATATGCCTTGGCCAAAGCCTTGACGCCGGAGGATTTGCCGGTGCCTCTGGCACCGACCAGAAGCACATTGTTGGCAGGACGGCGGCTGATGAAGGCGGCTGTGTTGCTGATGAGCTGCTCCTTCTGGCGCTTGTAGGCAATAATATCGGCAAAATCCATCGCCTCGAAATGACGGATGCCCTGGAGCTTCTGATATTTGGTATTCCAGCAGAAGGCAGGGTAGGAGGCTATTTCGCCGTAACCGTATTTGCTGTAGTAGGTCAAGAATGCCTGAGTGATTTCTTCCGCATTGGTTTTTCCCTCGAGCTGCTGCTCCAAATAGACAGTAGCTTCCAGCTTCTGAGGCAGGGATGGCTGATAATCATCCAAAAGCTTTACATTGACAATATCGCTGGCCTTTTCCCTCAGGGCAGGGAGCAGCTTTTTCATATCATGGATAAAGGCGTTGTGCAGACTGCTGCCAATCTGGCCGTGAGCCGCCTCTGCCATTTTGGCAGCCAGGCAGCCCTCCTGGCTCAGCAGGTGGAGGAACAGGGACCGAATAAGATTGCCGCTCCATCCTTCCCGTTCGGCCTTTTCCATCAGATGACCGGCAAAGCAGTGGGTAACGGCCAAATCATCCGGGGAAGAAACTGCGTTAGCCAGCTCCTGAATCAATTTATCCTTTAGGATATTTCTGCAGATGAGCAGATTTTGTAAATCTAATGCAATCATATATTTCCTCCTGTAAACATACACAAGCCTCCTAAAAATTAGGAGGCTATATTTATTGTATATTTTATTTCTCAAATGTCAATAATATTTGACAATGGTTCAGAATTTCAGCTTGCTGCGAATCCTTTCAACAGCCTCAACGGTTTTTTCCCTGCTGCCAAAGGAGGTGAGGCGGAAATATCCTTCACCGCACGGGCCAAAGCCTGCTCCCGGTGTGCCGACAATGTGCACCTCCTGCAGGAGCTTGTCGAAGAAATCCCAGGACGGCATATTGTCCGGGGTTTTCAGCCAGATATACGGGGCATTGATGCCGCCGAAGGCAGTAACTCCAGCTGCCTGCAAGCCCTCGCGGATGATGCGGGCATTTTCCATATAATAGCCAATCAGCTCTTTTACCTGCCGCTTTCCCTCAGGGGTGAAAATTGCCTCTGCTCCCCTCTGGATGATATAGGCAGTGCCGTTGAATTTGGTAGTGTGGCGGCGGTTCCAGAGAGGATTCAGTGCCTGGCGGGAGCCGTCTGCTGCCTTGCCGGCAACGGTCTTAGGCAGCACAATATAGCCGCAGCGGGTGCCGGTGAAGCCGGCAGTTTTGGAGAAGGAACGGAACTCAACGGCACATTCCTTGGCTCCCGGTATCTCGAAGATGGTGCGCGGAACATCTTCCTCTGTGATATAGGCACTGTAGGCGGCATCAAAGAGAATGACGGCATCATTTTCCAGCGCATAATCAACCCATTTTTTCAGTTGGCTGCGTGTAAGGGTAGTGCCGGTAGGGTTGTTCGGGCAGCAGAGATAAATGATATCAACGCGCTTTTCTGGCAGCTCCGGGCAGAAGCTGTTTTCGGCATTGCAGGCCAGGTAGGTGACACCGGCATATCTGCCGTCAGCCTGCAGCGTACCCGTGCGCCCTGCCATGACATTGGTATCAAGGTAAACAGGATAGACCGGATCGGTGATGGCAATAGTATTGTCTATGCTGAATATTTCCTGGATATTGCCGCAGTCGCTTTTGGCGCCATCAGAGACAAATACTTCATCTGCTTCAATGCCCAGTCCCTGGTAATTATTGGCAATGATTTTTTCAACCAGGAAGCTGTAGCCCTGCTCCGGGCCATAGCCGCGGAAGGTCGACTGGACAGCCATTTCATCGACAGCTTTGTGCATTGCCTGGATGCAGGCCTCAGGCAGAGGCTGAGTAACATCACCGATGCCGAGGGAAATGACATCCGCTGCAGGGTTTGCTTCTATGAAGGCAGCACGGCGGTGTGCTGTTTCTCTAAAAAGATAGCTGCCGGCCAGCTTGAGATAATTGTCGTTGATGTTTGCCATAAATGTTCCTCCTTTAATAAAAAAACAGGAGACAAGCAGTCATCAGATATTCTGCATATCCTCATGGCTGCTGTGTCACCTGTCATTGGTGTCTGTGTATAGCTGTTTCAGTCTGTAGTTTAGCAGAAACCGAAAAAATTGTAAAGAAATTTGTCCTGGTATATGGTTTACAGGCCTTCCTTCATGGTGTTGCGGCAGAAATCTATGAAGGACTGGGCTGCGTTGCTGATGTAGCGGTCCTTTTTCCATGCCAGTCCCAGATCCACATAAATAGGTTCGTCAAATGGCAGCGCCTTGATGCCGGGAGCACCCTTGGCGATGAAATCCAGGAGAAAGGCAATTCCTACATTGGAAGCAATCAGGCCCTTGACTGTTTCGATCTGGTTGGATTCCAGCACGATTTCAGGGGTGATGTTGGCGCGTTTTACCTTGCTCAGTACCAGCTGCCTGAGGAAGGAGCCTTCCTTGAGCATAATAAGATCAGCACTGGCTATATCATTGATGGAAATGCTTTCCTTTTCTGCCAGGGGGTGCTTTTCAGGGATACAGACCATAATCTGGCTTTTGGACATCGGCAGAAGCTGCAGGCTGGCGGAGGCATCTGAAATGATTACGATGCCAAAATCCAGCTCATCCCGTTCAAGATGTTCCCTGATTGACATGGAGCCTTCTTCATAAAGGTAAATGTCCAAATGAGGATAAAGATGCTGGAAGCTGGAAAAAATCTTGGGAAAGAGATAAGCGCCGATCATGGACGGAATACCGATCTTTATGGTGCCCTTCTGCAGCTGTTTGTAGTCGTTGACCTCCAGGACCGCATCGTTGATGCTGCGCAGCGCCAGCTCGATGCGGTTCAGGAAGATATGTCCCTCCGGGGTCAGTGCCAGCTGCTTCTGGCTGCGGTCAAACAGCTTTATGCCAAGCTCCGATTCCAGTTTCTTGATGGCAACCGTGATATTTGGCTGTGAGACATTCAGGCGTTCGGCAGCCCGGGTAATGTTTTTTAAACGACTGGCCATTTGGAAGTATTCTAATTGTCGTAATTCCATGAATAATCACTCCGATGCAAATAGTTTTATTTATACCAGGACTATAAATTCAAATTATTTAAAATTTATTATATCATATACTATAGAAATAGTTAAGAGCTTTTATGATATTATAAAGAAAAATTATTTCACTGATACAACGGCACTGCGGGGGGATTAGTACATTAGTCTGGAAAGAATGGAAAAATAGTTAATAGTTTGTTTTTCAGGAGAAAATTTTGTATAATTGAAAAGAAATTAGTATGTTGACAAGGATTTTGTGTTTTTGCGTTGAATTATCTAAACAATAGAACATGGAAGAGGGGGATTTTGTTTTGGAGCTTTCAACAGTCGTTGGTTTGGTTTTAGGGTTTGTTTCTATATTCGTGGGCATGATTTTGAAGGGTGCACCTTTGTCTGCCCTGAATAATCCGGCAGCGTTCCTGATTATTATCGGCGGTACTTTTTCGTGCCTTTTCATTGGTTTCCGAACGGATCAGCTGAAAAATTTCCCTACATTGTGCAAAAGAACATTTTTCAAAAATAAGCTGCAGTCTTCAGTAGAGCTCAGGCAGACCTTTGTGGAGCTTTCTCAGCTGGCACGGCGTGAAGGCCTGCTGGCACTTGAGGGCAGGATTGCAGAGATAGAGGATCCCTTTTTCCGCAACGGACTGAGCATGGTGGTTGATGGCATGGACCAGGATTTTGTCGGTGATGTTCTGGATGCGGAGCTGTCCATTATGCAGTCCCGCCATGCTGAGAATCGTTCCATGTTCTCACAGGCAGGTACCTATGCACCTACCCTGGGTGTGCTGGGTGCGGTAGTAGGCCTGATTGCAGCTTTGGGCAATCTGAATGATATAGACAAGCTGGGACATTCCATCGCAGCGGCTTTCGTTGCGACTATTTTGGGTATCTTCACAGGCTATGTTCTCTGGCTGCCTCTGTGCAACAAGCTGAAAATCCTTTCTGAGCAGGAGATAGCTCAGAAGCGTATGATCATTGAGGGTATTTTGGCGCTGCAGCAGGGTGATTCCCCTGCCGCTGTCGAGGCGAAGCTGATGGTATTCATTCCTCAGTCTGTGCGTGAGACACTGAAGGAGGAGTAAGCTATGGCTAGAAAAAAACGTCCGGCACCTCATGAGGAGGAGGCCAGTGAGGCATGGCTGCTGCCGTATTCTGATTTGATGACCCTGCTCCTGGCCTTGTTCATTTGCCTGTTTGCGATTTCTCAGACGGACGAGACCAAGCTGAGCCAGATGGCACAGGCTTTCAGCTCTGCATTCAACATGGGCGGCCCGTCCTTCTTTGAGGGAGCGGGGCCGGCTCAGAACAGCAGCAGGGATATGGTATCTTCTGAGGACGGCGGCATGGAGGCATATCTGGCGGAGAACAGCCAGATGGAGGCGGTGAAGCGCCAGTTGGATTCATATATAGACCAGAACGGCCTGAATGAGGAGATAAGCACAATCATGACTGAGGACGGACTGATGATCCGCATCAAGGAAAATGCATTGTTTCCGTCAGGCTCTGCCGAGCTGACCAGCGGAGTGCAGAAGATTGGCCCTGTGATTGCTGCTTTGGTGGCACCGATTCCTCAGCGCATCCTGGTCAGCGGACATACGGACAATGTGCCGATGCACACTGCGCTGTATCCTTCAAACTGGGAGCTCAGCTCTGCCCGTGCCATCAATTTCATGAAGTATATTATTGCTCAGGATGGACGCATGAATCCTGCACGCTTCAGTGCGATGGGACGCAGCGAATACCGTCCGATTGCTGATAATGCCACGGAGGAGGGGCGTGCTCAGAACCGCCGTGTAGAGGTGCTGATCGAGCGTTCTGTGCATGTGGACAAATCAGAGTATCAGGTAGCACGCTAATTGAATCAAGGTGGGGACTCGGCACTGGCTCGGGTCCTTTTTTGTAGGTGAGGATATGATTGTTGGCATTGGCATTGATATAGTGGAAATAGAAAGAGTCAAAAAAGCAGTGGCGAAGGAGGCCTTTGTCAGGCGGGTTTTTACTCCTGCTGAGGCAGCCTACTGCCAGTCCAGGGGGGCGGGCATGGCTGCCTCCTTTGCCGGACGCTTTGCAGCCAAGGAGGCGGTTCTCAAGGCCCTGGGCACAGGACTGCGTGAGGGGCGGCTGGTGGAAATAGAGATACTCAATGACGAATTAGGCTGTCCAAGGGTCAGCCTGTCAGGCAGGTTCAGGGAAATTGCTGACGGGATGGGTGCGGAAAACTATTGGCTGAGCATTACCCATTCCATGGAATATGCGGCGGCTCAATGTGTATTGGAGGGGTGAGGCTATGAAGCTGACTACTGTTGAGGAAATGAGGAATATTGATCGCCGTGCGATCCAGGAAATTGGCATACCGGAGATTGTGCTGATGGAGAATGCCGCCAGGGAGATTTTTTTGAATCTGTCCGCCCTGATAGACGGCGTGCAGGGCAAAAGAATCTGTATAATTGCAGGCACAGGCAATAATGGCGGTGATGCCTTTGCTGCTGCCCGCCATATTGCCAACGCCGGCGGACGGCCGATAGTCTTTGTGCTGGGGCAGCCGGATAAAATGACGCCTTCTGCCGGTGTTAACTTCAATGTAATCTGCAATATGGGCATTGAAATATTTTCCCTGGCTGGGGAGCGGGACTGGGACAAGCTGCTGGTGGTGCTGAAAACAGCAGATGCAGCAGTGGACGGCCTTGTGGGCACAGGCTTTGCAGGTGAGCTGCGGGAGAACGCCCAAAGGCTGATTGCGGCTGTGAACAAGGCGACTCTGCCAGTCCTGGCCATTGATGTACCCAGCGGAGTGAATGCGGAAAATGGGCAGGTGGCGGCTGTGGCAGTGCAGGCGGCAGTGACTGTTGCCCTGGGTGCTCCAAAATGGGGCATGATGTTTGCTCCTGGTTCGGTACACTGCGGCAGGCTTTTGAGTGATGGAATAGGGATACCTGCGGAGCTTTTGGAGGATGTACATATCCGGCAGCAGCTCCTGCAGGCAGAAGAGGTCAAAGAGTGGCTGCTGCCAAGACCGGCAGACTGCCACAAGGGAAGCTGCGGCAGGATTCTGGTGCTTGCCGGTTCACGGGGCATGACGGGGGCAGCAGTCCTTGCTTCTCAGGCCGCACTTGCTGCGGGAGCAGGGGTTGTCACGCTGGCCTGTCCGGACAGCCTGAATGATATCCTTGAGGTGAAGCTGACAGAGGTCATGACGCTGCCGCTGCCTGACAGGGGACAGGGCCGCTTTGTGAAGGAGAATCTGCAGTCGCTGCTGGAGGCGGCTCAGGCTTATGATCTGGTGCTTGTGGGACCTGGTCTGGGTCGGGAGGAGCAGGTACAGGAGCTGGTCAGGGAGTTCGTGACTGCCTCGGCCAAGCCGGTTGTACTGGATGCAGACGGCATTTATGCTTTTCGGGAGCAGGGAGAGCTGCTGACCATGTGCCGTCAGGCACCGGTATTGACGCCTCATCTGGGGGAAATGGCTGTGCTGCTGGGCATCAGCGTACCTGAGCTGAGGGAGGACCTGCTGGCTCTGACCCGTGAAGCAGCCGCAGAGTACCAGACGGTTTTTGTCGTTAAGAGTGAGACTACGATTGTGGTGTATCCTGACGGGATGGCGTATGCAGCAGGCACAGGCAACCCAGGGATGGCCACTGCCGGGTGCGGTGATGTCCTGGCGGGCAGCATTGCAGGATTGTACGGGCAGACTGCGGCAGGCCGGGCAGCGCCGGCAGGGGTATATATACACGGCAGTGCCGGAGATTTGGCCTATGAGGAACGGGGAAACTGCCTGATGGCTCATGATATCATAAATAAAATTTCTGACGCTATGGCACGGTTGTGCAAGTAATGCTTGATTTATTTTTCCAAAAGTCATAAAATAAGACCATTACGAAAGTTACAAAGTTACAAAGACAGAAGCAAATTTGTTAGGAGATGTATATTTATGGGAGATATTCGTTTTGTACAGGCTGACAGCTTAAAGAGCAAACCTGCTGATATCGCCAAGGTTGGTTTTGGCCGTGTATTTACTGATTATATGTTTGAAATGGACTATAACCCTGAGCAGGGGTGGCATGACCCGCGCATCGTACCTTATCAGGAGGTTTCTGTCAGCCCGGCCAATGCGACGCTTCATTATGGCCAGGCTATCTTTGAAGGCTGCAAGGCGTATCGATATGAGGGCGGCAAGGCAGTTGTGTTCCGTGCCAAGGACCATATTGCCCGCCTGAACCGTTCGGCAAAGATCCTGGATATTCC
The DNA here is from genome assembly GCA_028691285.1 of Anaerovibrio sp. Lineage (GTDB taxonomy): Bacteria > Bacillota > Negativicutes > Selenomonadales > Selenomonadaceae > Anaerovibrio. The sequence goes on from JAQUZO010000013.1 coordinate 19,141, forward strand.
TGCCGTTGATGAGAAGCTGGTCTATGCTGCGCTCATGCAGCTGATCGATCTTGAAAAGGACTGGATTCCTGACGGTCCTGGGCAGAGCCTGTATATCAGGCCGTTTATCTTCTCCACGGATCCTTATTTGGGAGTCAGCGTCGGTCAGTATTATAAGCTGATGATTATTATGTCTCCGGTAGGGGCTTATTATGCCAATGGCTTTGCACCGGTAAAAATCATGGTGGAGGATACCTATGTGCGTGCTCCCAAGGGAGGCCTTGGCGCAGCCAAGACACCTGCCAATTATGCAGCTTCTCTCCACGGCGGATTGGTAGCCCATGAAAAGGGCTATGACCAGACTCTGTGGATGGACGGCATTGAGCATAAATATGTCGGCGAGGTCGGTTCTATGAATATCCTGTTCAAGATTGACGGCAAGGTTGTCACTCCTGAGCTGGACGGCACCATCCTGGACGGCATTACCCGCCGCACCGTGCTGCGGGTCTGCAAGGAATGGGGGATTCCGACAGAGGAACGCAGAGTTTCCATTGATGAGCTGATTGAAGCCTACGAATGCGGCAAGCTGGAAGAGGTATTCGGTTCCGGCACCGCAGCGGTTATTTCTCCTGTCAGCGTTTTGGGCTATAAGGGACAGGACAGGGTTATCAGCGGCGGCAAGATCGGAGAATTTTCTCAGAAGCTGTATGATTATATAGATGACCTTCATACCGGCAAGGCTGAGGATGTTTACGGCTTCATTGATGTAGCCGGTGAGTATTGATTTTTGGATTTCTCTGAGCAGAGACTGGAAAGAAACCGTTTTTTCTTTCCAGTCTTTTCTTTTGTGATTGTATTTCATAGAATTTTCACAAAAAAGATTTATATTTTTTAGCATGGAAGGCAGGATTTCCATATTTTTTCTAGAATGGAAAATATTATAGGGATGTTTGCGGAATTATTTTATGTTGGGGAGTATGTATATGCCATTTAATTTCTCAGTGCCGATGCAGTATCATGGACTTTTATCTACGGTAGGCTTCCGTGATATCGTTGATATTCTGCTGGTGGCACTTATCTTGTATAAGTCTTATGAAATGCTCAAGGACACCCGTGCCATCACTTTGGCCAAGGGTCTGTTCGTGATGATGGGAGTGGCATTGGCAGCATATATCCTGGAGCTGCATGCTATCTACTGGCTGTTGTCCAAGAGCACCTATCTGCTGTTCATGGCATTGCCGATAGTATTTCAGCCGGAGCTGCGCCGTGCCCTGGAGCGTATCGGGCAGGGAAAATTCCTTGGCTCTGCCGTGTATTTGAATGCAGAAGAGGCAGACAGCCTCGTCAATGAGATAGACAGGGCCGTGTTCGGCATGGCTGCAAAAAAAATAGGCGCACTTTTAGTCTTGGAGCGGGAAATCGGCATCAATGAAATCATCGATACCGGCATCAGGATTGATGGCCTTGTGACCTCTGCCCTCATGATGAATGTGTTTATTCCCAATACGCCCCTTCATGACGGTGCAGCTGTCATCCGGGGCAACCGCATGATTGCTGCAGGCTGTCTTTTGCCGCTGACGGAAAATAGAGGCCTGAGCACGGAGCTGGGGACCCGCCACAGGGCGGCGCTTGGCCTGTCCGAGCAGTGCGATGCGGTGGTGGTGATCGTCAGCGAGGAAACCGGCATCGTGTCCGTTGCGGAGGGAGGAAGCATCAGCCGCCGTCTGACCTCTGAGGAGCTGAAGAAACGGCTGCGCCCGCTGTTCACCAAGGATGCTCCTGTCCTCAAGGTCAAGGATTTCAGGAATGCTATTGAGTCTTGGAGGAAGAATAAGTGATGATAAATTTGCAGAACCTGTTCAGAAAAAATCTTCCGGCAAAGATATTGGCGCTGATAGCCTCAGTTATCATGTGGGGCTATGTAATGAATGAAGAAAATCCGGCCGTCAATGCTAAATTTACGGTGCCTATAGAAATAGTGAACGCCCCGGAGGGCTATGATGTCAGCATGAACCTCAAAGAGGTCACCTTCAAGGTGCGGGCGACCAGAGCACTGATGGCTTCCGTGCATGAAAATGATTTCAAGGCGGTTATTGATTTGTCCGGCAACACTGAGGGGGATTACGAGAGCAAAATCAAGGCCGTCATACCGCAGGGCTTTGAGCTGCTGGGGATGTCCGATGATACGGTGAAGGTTACCATGGAAAGCCTGATTGCCCACGGTGTGCCCGTGGATATTACAGTGATGGGCAAGGCAGCTCAGGGCATGGAGGTTGCCAATGTCAAGCCTGCCCAGCAGTATGTCAATGTATATGGGCCGCGGCATCTGGTGGAATCCATCTCCAAGGTGTCCGGAAAAATCAAGCTCTCTGATAATACCGCCGATTTTACCATGCGGGTCAAGCTGTCTGCCATATCCTCCGAGGGTGAGGTCGTGAACAATCTTGCGGTGCTGCCAGGAGAGCTGGATGTCACAGTGCAGCTGGAGCCGGGCAAGATAAACAAGATTGTGCCTGTGAGGCCGGTGCTTGTCGGTATTCTGCCGGAGGGGCATGTTTTGGGCGATGTGAGGGTACAGCCGGTTCAGCTTGAATTGTCCGGTACTGCCAAGGTGCTGGACGGCATCAAGAGTCTGGATACCCTGCCTGTTTCGCTGGCGGGGATGACAGCTACGACGACTCAGGAGGTAGAGGTTTCCCTTCCTGAGGGAACAGAGGCATCCAGCAAAAAGGTTACGCTGTCCATCGAAATACATAACAAATAGGAGAGTTTGCAGTGATTCGTATTCAGAATGTTAATGTCCCTTTTGACGATGAAGGTTCTTTGACGGAATTGGCTGCCAGGCGTTTGGAATTAGCATCTCACGATATCCGTGAGGTGCTAATTGTGCGTAAGGCAATTGATGCCAGGAGATTCCGGGGAGCACCTATCCGCTTCGTTTATATACTGGATGTAGCCGTGACAGGCAGTGAGAAGAAAATTCTCAGCCGTTTCAGAAAGGACCGCAGCATATCGGCTGCGCCTGAGGTGCAGAAGGATGAGCTGTCCACGCACACCGTACAGAAAGGCGAGCTTGCCCCGGTAGTAGTGGGTTTTGGCCCTGCCGGTATGTTTGCAGCACTGACACTGGCCCGTCATGGCTGGCGGCCGGTAGTGCTGGAGCGGGGGCGGGATGTAGACAGCCGCCATGAGGATATTCAGCGCTTCTGGCAGGGAGGCAGCTTCAATGAAGCCTCCAATATACAGTTCGGAGAGGGAGGCGCAGGCACCTTTTCTGACGGCAAGCTGACAACTCGTGTCAACGACCCTCTGATGGGGCAGGTGCTGGCTGATTTTGTAGCTGCAGGTGCTCCGCCGGAAATAAAGTATCTTCACAAGCCGCATATAGGCACGGATTTGCTGCGGCAGGTGGTCAAAAATATCCGGCTGGAAATTATCCGCCTGGGCGGACAGGTGCGGTTTGAAACTCAGGTAACAGGTATCGAAGCTGATGCAGCGGGCAATATCTGTGCCTTGGAGCTGAACGGGGAGGAAAGGCTGGCTGTGCAGGCGGTGTTTTTGGGCATTGGCCATTCTGCCCGTGATACCTATAAAATGCTGTGGGAAAAAGGGGTGGCTATGGAGGCGAAGCCTTTCGCCATCGGCGTCAGGATAGAACACCCTCAGGAGCTGCTGGACAGGGTACAGTACGGCAGGGATGCGGGCAGCCCGCTGCTGCCGGTGTCAGATTATGCTCTGACCTACAATGACAGGACAAGGGGCAGGGGAGCCTATTCCTTCTGCATGTGTCCCGGCGGACAGGTGGTGGCAGCCGCCTCAGAGGCCGGGGGGGTAGTCACCAACGGCATGAGCGGCTATCATCGTGACTCCGGGACTGCCAATTCGGCACTTTTGGTGACTGTCAATACTGACGATTTTGCTGACCATGTATTGGGAGGCATCGAATTCCAGCGCCGCTGGGAGAGGCTTGCCTTCAAGCTGGGCGGTATGGATTACCGGGCGCCTGTCCAGACGGCAGGTGATTTTTTGCAGGGCAAAAGCGGCTCAAAGGATTTTTTGACTGCACCAAGCTATCGTCCCGGAGTCAGGGCTGTGGATCTGCATGATTGTCTGCCTGGCTTTGTTACGGATATGCTGACGGCTGCGCTGCCCTATTGGGATAAAAAAATACCGGGATTCTCTGATGCAGGGGCGGTCATGACAGGGGTAGAAACCCGTTCTTCAGCACCCTGCAGGCTGGTCAGGGACAAGGAAAGCTGTCAGTCTGTAAGTATGCCTGGCCTTTATCCGATGGGAGAAGGTGCAGGCTATGCCGGAGGCATTATGAGTGCGGCTCTGGACGGAATGAACAGTGTACTTGCATTTTTGCGTGAAAACAGTCATAATATATAGGTTAATAGGTCTCTTTGCCTTG
>JAQUZO010000014.1:0-3895 GCA_028691285.1 Anaerovibrio sp.
CTTGCCAGCTCGCATTGCTGAATATCCTGTTCAATTCTCAGGTCATAAATCATCTGGCCAATATTCAAGCGGCTATTGCTCATGAAGGTCACCTCACATTACATCAGTATAAATTACATATATGTCAATTATATGCAAGAAAAGTGCTGAAACAGAAAAAATGCTGTAACGGCAAAAAAACCTTGACTTTGCTGATATAGCATTGCTATAATGGAAATACAAAGCAGAAATGGCGTTTTACAGGCGGTTTTTGCGGCGGCAGAGACACGGAAACAGCAATTATTCCGCGGATAGAGCTGTTCATTGTCTCATTATGAGCATTTATTTGCTGTTTTAGCAAAAAATGCATGTTATGCAGTGAGAAAGCAAGGATGTTTTCTCATGGATGTGATGTAATCAAGGAGGAATTTATCATGGCTATGGTCGTAAAGAACAACATGAGTGCCATCAACACTCTGAACACTCTCAACAAGAACAGCTCCGCTCTTTCCAAGAGCCTGCAGAAGGTATCTTCCGGCATGAAAATCAACGGTGCCGCTGATGATGCTTCCGGCTACGCTATTTCTGAGCGTATGCGCGTGCAGATCCGCTCTCTGGACCAGGCAAACCAGAACACTCAGAATGGCAGCAGCATGATGAAGGTTGCTGAGGGTGCTGTAAGCTCTACTGTTGATATTCTCAAGACCCTGAAGGAAAAGGCTGTCAATGCAGCCAACGATACCAACACTGACTCTGACCGTCAGACTATCCAGAAGGAGCTGGATCAGTCCATCGACCAGATCAATGACAATGCCAATGTTACCTTCAACGGCAAGTATCTGGTAGACGGCTCCAAGAATACCAAGGGAAATGCTACCTATACGGCACTGACCAACCAGAATCTTGGTGTGGATACTACTGCAACTACCAAGCTGACAGAGCTGACTTCCCGCAGTGGAGATTCTCTAGAAATCCATTCCACGGATAAGGTGACTGTTTCCTATGTCCAGGGAGGCAAGACCTACAGCACTACCTTTGATGTAATGGACAAGGATGGCAATGTTGCAAATCTGCAGGATATCTTCCTGGCAGCAGAGGATATCGACAAAGATTCCCAGATTTTTGCAGATTCTGCCAATAAGAGCGTAGTTGCAGCAAAACTGGGGACTACTCCAACTCAGGATGATATAGATGCAGCTGAGACAGCTCGTGATGCAGCTATTGGAAGACTTCCTGCTGATGAGGCTGCAGTTACCGCTGCCGCAGCAACTTTGAAAGCTGCAAAGACAGCCTCAGCAACAGCAGTTGCCGCTGAGGCTGTAAAGAAGGATGCACTGGATGCATCTGTAGCTGATTTAAAGACTGCCATGGCAGCTTATGATGCAGATGCTTCTACAAGTATTAGTTCTCTTTGGGATGACAGTAAGGATTTGGCTGCTAATCTGGCAGTACTGTCAGGAGATACTGATTTCGAGGCTGCGATGGCAGATACAACCACCAATACACAAGTCAGTAAGGTGCTCGACACTACTACTGGTAAATTTGGCAAGGCTTTAAATGAATATAATGGCCTTACTGTAACTGCTGATGCAAATGAAGGTTTCTACAATGATCGTACAACTGGTGGTGCAACCAAGGCTACAGATGATGCTAAAGCAGCTGTTGTACCAGCTCAGACTGCATATGATGCTGCTAAGACCGCATTGGCAGATGATTTGTCCTATAAGACTTCTGTAGTTTCATCTGTTAGTGTTGGTATTGCCGCTTCTAACGATGTAGTTAATACTGCATCTGGTGAAAAGGGCATCACCATCACAGCTAACAAGGATGGCATTCAGGGGCAGATTTCCGGCCTGAACATCAGCATTTCTGATTCTCAGGGCAATGTCAAGAAGTCAGCTAATGCAGCTTTAGACTCTTTCGGTGAGACTATTCGTGGCCAGAATGCATCTCAGGATAATGCCATTTCTTTGCAGGTAGGCACCAATGCCAACCAGTCCATCAAGGTAGGACTGACGGATATGCGGGCTGAGGCTCTTGGCCTTCAGGGCTCTGACGGCACCAAGCTGAACATTTCCACTCAGACCAAGGCAAATGCTGCCATCAATGTGCTGGACAATGCTATCCAGAAGGCTCTGGACCAGCAGACTACCATCGGTGCGATTGAGTCCCGTCTGGACTACACCTCCAGCAATTTGACAACTGCTTCTGAGAATGTACAGGCTTCCGAGTCCACCATTCGTGATGCAGACATGGCGAAGGAAATGACCAACTACACCAAGAACAATGTGCTTCTCCAGGCTGCACAGTCCATGCTGGCACAGGCTAATCAGTCCAGCTCCAATGTACTCAGCCTGCTGCAGTAATCGGTTCATACTGATGTATCCGGCTTTCGGCTGCTATGATTTTCATAAGCAGTCCGCAGGCTGATATATAAACTAAATATGCTAATACCGCATCCCCTTCTTGTTGCTAGCCTGAAGGACAAGGTGTGTTGTTAGAACTACCATTGCATGTGGGAAGCCCAGTTGTCAGGGCTTCCCACAATTTTATTGCGGAAAAGCTGAAACAGGGGCGCAGTGCTTTTGCTGCCTAAACGGATGCAGGGCAGAATCCCGGGCTGTTCATGGGGCTTGCAGAGCCCTGGCAGGCTGCGGCGAATAATAATTTTCTTGTGAGCTAATTGGGGTTATGATATGATATATTGCATAATTACAATTTATTGTACCCTGGAGATTATTTTACCCAGCCAGGATTTGATTGGTATTTTGTGGAACAGGAAAGAGTGATAGGATGGACGCTGAGAAATATGATACAGGAGAACGCTCTTCGGGGCAGGAGTTCTTTTCAGCTGCGGTCATTGCTAAACTGCATAATGTCTTTGCCAAAATCACCAAAAAACTTATCCTGAAGGTGCATATAGATGAAAGCGATACGGCACAGGAGCTGCTGCATTATGCCGGAGAGCTGATAAGGTACACTGATAAGCTGAGCGTGGTGACTGCGGATTGCGGGACTGGTACGAAGCCGTACATGGAGCTTTTGTATCAGGATGCTTCACCTACGGGCATCAGTTATCACGGCGCTCCTCGGGGTCATATCTTTACTCCCTTTATGGTAGGTATTTATTATGCAGGGGGAGACGACCGGCAGGTTGACGGACGGATACTGCGGCAAATCAAGGCTTTGCATAAAGCCGTCAATATGAAGGTGTTTCTCACGCCCGCCTGCAGGCTGTGCCAGGATTTGACCAATTCCTGCCAGAATATTGCTGTCAGGAATGAGCTTATCAGTGCTGAGGTCTATGATCTGACCCTTTATCCAGAACTGAAGGAACGGTATAATATTGAGTCTGTGCCCTGTATGGTCATCAATGATTGTGTCATAAGATGCGGCAAGCGGAATATCTACACGCTGCTGGATGACCTCAGACGGCTTGAGAAAGGACAGGCGTGCAATATCCGCAGGCCTGAGCAGAACCTGCACAGACTGGCAGTAGAGCATCTGCTGAATATGTACAGTGCTGTCCTGATTGTCGATCTTGTCCGCAATACTCTGACGGAAATCAGTGCCTTTGCCAGGGAGAGTACGCTCACAGAGGACGCCCAAAGCTATCTGTGGCATTATGTCAGGTATAATGTTGCCGAGGAATACCAGCAGCGGCTGCATGATATTATGCAGCTGGATATGCTGAAAAAGCATCTGATGGACGGCAATATTTTTGAAACAGATTTCGTGGATATTTGCCTGGGCTGGCTGAAGCTGATTTGTATTCCCATTAAATACAATGAGAACGGTGAGGTAGACGCCGTACTGTTATGCTGCCGGGATATCAACAACAACAAAAGCTACGAGCTGGAGCTGGCCAAGAAGCTCCAGTCTGCTACCAAGGATGTCAGGCGGCTGCGCAAGGATG
>JAQUZO010000014.1:3995-23377 GCA_028691285.1 Anaerovibrio sp.
GAGAACGGTGAGGTAGACGCCGTACTGTTATGCTGCCGGGATATCAACAACAACAAAAGCTACGAGCTGGAGCTGGCCAAGAAGCTCCAGTCTGCTACCAAGGATGTCAGGCGGCTGCGCAAGGATGGTCTGACTGCTGTCTATAACAGGGAGACGGGCCAATCCCATATTGAGCAGGAAATCGGGCAGCATCAAAAGGGGCTGTTCTGCATTATTGACTGTGATGCCTTTAAAAAAATCAACGACATTTATGGGCACATGGCAGGGGATGCGGTGCTGGTGCAGGTAGCGAACTGCATCAAGAAGTCCCTGCGCCAGAGCGATACTATTTTCCGGCTGGGCGGTGATGAATTTGTCTTTTTTGCCAGGAATATCTCCAGCAAAGAAATGGCAAAGCTGGTCTTTGAGCGGCTTTTCAGTCGGGTCAACAAGATAAACGCTGTAGATTTGCCCAAGCACACTGTCCGTATCAGTGCGGGAGCCGTGCTGTATGGCGGGGAGAGCAGTACCAGCTTTGAGGAGCTGTACCAGAGGGCGGACAAGGAGCTTTATCTCAGCAAAAAATTCAAGGGCTGCCGGGTCAGCTTTGCCAAGCCCATCAAGTGAGGAGGCTTGAGGGCGTTGGCGGATTTTTGAGAAGGCGTTGGTCTGATAAGATGAGGAGAGTGTGCTTGTGGGCAGTGAGATGGCGATGAAGGTGATTGCCAGGATCAGAAATGATTTTTCCGGCAAGTTTGGAATTCCGCGGCAGAGCGGTGTAGTGCCCGAGCTGAAGGGACAGATTGTCTTTGAGCCGGAATACCGCAATGCTGATGCCCTGCGGGGGATTGAAGGATTTGACTATCTTTGGCTGATCTGGCAGTTTTCTGAGGCGGTGCGGGAGCAATGGTCGCCTACTGTTCGTCCGCCGATTTTGGGCGGCAATACCCGGGTGGGGGTATTTGCGACCCGTTCACCCTTCCGCCCCAATGCTCTGGGCCTTTCCAGTGTTAGGCTGGAAAAAGCGGAGCTGCATACGCCGGAGGGACCGGTGCTGCATATTGCCGGAGCGGATTTGATGAACGGCACGCCGATTTTGGATATCAAGCCTTATCTTGCCTATGCGGACAGCCATCCGGACGCGGCACAGGGCTTTCGGGGGGATGGCTGGCAGAGGAGCCTGCAGGTGGATTTCCCGGCGGAGCTGCTGGCAAAAATCCCGCAGGCGCAGCAGGCGGGACTTCTGGGGATATTGAAAAATGACCCCCGTCCCGCCTATCACCATGATCCGGAGAGAGTATATGTGCTGCCCTTTGGCAGGAGGGAAATCTCTTTCAGAGTACAGGACAGGCGGCTGGTGGTGCTTGGGGCAGAGGAAGTACAATAAAAAGGCCAAACAGGTTGCAGATGATAGAGATTTGTGCTAAACTGATAAACAGAAATACAGAGACAGTCTTTGGGGCAGGGTGTGATTCCCTACCGGCGGTATAGCCCGCGAGCCTGAACCAGCCTTTGGGGCCGGGAGGGGCAGGATTTGGTGAGATTCCAAGGCCGACAGTATAGTCTGGATGAGAAAAGACATGTTGTGTGCATCTTTTTTTGTGTATTTACAATGACTGTTGAGATTCTTTTCAACGGTCATTTTTATTTGCGGATATTTCTGTCTGCAATAGTTTATGCATGAGACTGCTTCTGTACTTCTGAATATTTTATATCAGAGGTGATAGGATGCAAATGGATTTGGACGAGGAAATGATGGGACGCGCCATTGAGCTGGCAAAGAATGCTGCGGGCCGCACTTCCCCCAACCCCCTGGTGGGGGCTGTGGTGGTGAAGGACGGCAGGATTGTGGCTGAGGGCTGGCACCGCAGGGCAGGTACACCTCATGCAGAGGTTCACGCCCTGAATATGGCAGGAGAGCTGGCAAGGGGAGCGACAGTGTATGTGTCCCTGGAGCCATGCGCCCATTACGGCAGGACGGGACCCTGTGCCGAAGCACTGGTACAGGCTGGTGTCAGCCGGGTGGTTGTGGCTATGACCGATCCCAATCCCAAGGTGGCGGGCAAAGGGCTGGCTATTTTGCGGGAGGCAGGCATCAGCGTAACTGTCGGAGTGCTGGAAAAGGAAGCCAGAGAGCTGAACGAAGGCTTTTTGAAATGGATTACCACCGGGCTGCCATTTGTGGCACTCAAGACTGCCATGAGCCTGGATGGGAAGATTGCCACTGCCGGAGGAGAATCTCAGTGGATTACCAATGAGGCATCAAGGCTGGAAACTCACAGGCTGCGGGATGTTTATGACGGTATTCTGATAGGCATCAATACGGCACTGCAGGACAATCCCAGCCTGACAACCAGACTGGGAGATGCTCCGGGGAAGAACCCTGTGCGGATTGTAGCGGACAGCCGGGCCAGGCTGCCCCTGGACGCAAAGCTGCTGACAGACGGTGCAGCTCCTACGGTGGTGGCCGTGACGGCACAGGCGCCGGAGGAGAGGGTAGCAAAGCTCAGACAGGCAGGAGCAGAGGTTATCGTGGCAGGCAGCGGCGACAGGGTTGATATGGTCAGCCTGATGGAGCAGCTGGGCGGCATGAAGATAACTTCCCTTCTGGCAGAGGGCGGCGGCAGCGTGAATTTTGCCCTGCTGCAGGCCGGCCTGGTGGACAGGGTGTATGCTTTTGTTGCACCGAAGCTGCTGGGGGGTAGGAATGCCCTTACCCCAGTGGAGGGCGAAGGCTTTGAGCATTTAAAGGACGCTGTGGAGCTGGAGAATATCCATGTACGGCAGTTAGGCGAAGATGTGCTGGTGACAGGCAGAGTAAAAAGGTGAGGGATATGTTTACAGGAATTGTAGAAGAAGTTGGCAGGGTGCAAAGCATCGGCAGCGGTGTTCTGCAGATTGGTGCCTGTGAGGTGCTGAAGGATGTCCGGCTGGGCGACAGCATTGCAGTCAACGGCATCTGCCTCACGGTGACCGGTTTTGACCGGAGCAGCTTTCGGGCAGATGTGATGCCGGAAACCATCAGGCGTACCTCTCTGGCGGAGCTGAAAAGCGGCAGCCCTGTCAACCTGGAACGGGCACTGACCCTGAGCAGCCGCCTGGGCGGACACATTGTCAGCGGTCATATTGATGGTATGGGCAGGATTGTTTCCCTCAGGGAGGAGAAAAATGCCATCCTGATGAAGATTGCCGCAGGCAGGGAGCTTTTGCGCTATATTGTGCCCAAGGGCTCCGTGGCACTGGACGGCATCAGCCTGACAGTGGCAGAGGTGACAGACCGGGATTTTACGGTGTCGCTGATTCCTCATACCAGGCAGGCTACCAATCTCTGCAGCAAGGCGGCAGGCTCTCCTATCAATATCGAAAATGATGTGATAGGCAAGTATGTGGAGAAGCTGCTGGCAGCCAAGGAGCACGGGGAGGCTGCGGCTTCGCCGGGAGGCGGCATTACCATGGAGCAGCTGCGGCAAGGCGGCTTTTGAGAAGAGTTTTGAATTTGGAGTAAATCCCTGCTGGGATAAGATAAAGGAGTATTGAGCATGGCAGATTTTGCAACAGTTGAAGAAGCAATTGAAGAAATCAGAAACGGCAGAATGATTGTGGTTGTGGACGACGAGGATCGTGAGAATGAAGGCGACATCATCGTGGCAGCAGAAAAATGCACCCCGGAGCATGTCAATTTCATGGCTACTTATGCCAAGGGTCTTATCTGCACACCTGTAGAGGGCTATATCCTGGACAGGCTGAAGATAGGTCAGATGGTTACCAACAATACTGATAACCATGAGACGGCCTTTACGGTTTCTGTAGATGCAGTCAGCACCACTACCGGTATTTCCGCCTACGAGCGCTGTGAGACCGTAAAAAAGATGATTGACCCTGAGGCAAGGCCAGAGGATTTCCGCCGCCCAGGACATGTATTCCCGCTGCGTTCCGTACCGGGCGGCGTGCTGCGCCGTGCTGGACATACCGAGACAACTACGGATCTTGCAAGGCTGGCAGGCCTGGTTCCGGCAGGCTACTGCTGCGAGATCATGGACGATGACGGACATATGATGCGCACGCCGCGGCTGATTGAATTTTCCAGGCAGCACGGCCTGAAAATGATTACGGTCAAGGCGCTGATTGAGTACAGAAAGAAAAACGAGTGCTTCGTGGAGAAGATTGCGGAGGCAGATCTGCCGTCTAAATACGGTCATTTCCGCATCCATGCCTATGAAAGCAAGCTGGACGGCCAGTGCCATCTTGCTATCCTCAAGGGAGATGTCAGCTCCAGAGAAAATGTGCTGGTGCGTGTCCACTCCGAATGCCTGACTGGTGATGCTCTCGGCTCTCTCCGCTGTGACTGCGGTGACCAGCTGGCAATCGCTCTGAAGCGTATCGAAGCAGAGGGCGAGGGTGTTGTGCTCTACATGCGCCAGGAGGGCAGAGGCATCGGACTGGGCAACAAGATGCGTGCCTATGAGCTGCAGGACCATGGCAAGGATACGGTTGAGGCAAATGTCCTTCTGGGCTTTGCGCCGGATGAGAGGGATTATGGCATCGGGGCACAGATTTTGGCTGATTTGGGCCTGACCACCATCCGCCTGATGACCAACAACCCTGCCAAGCGGGCAGGTCTTGAGGGCTACGGCCTGAAGATTGTGGACAGGGTGCCGCTGGAAACGCCTGTCAATGAGTACAATGAGAATTATATGAAGGTCAAGAAAACCAAGATGGGACATATTTTTACGGCATAAAGTATACATTTGCTGCTTAGAGTTAGATTTGAGGAGGATTTTCGATGAATGAGATAAAGGTTTTAGAGGGAATGCTGGATGCCAAGGGCCTGCGCTTCGGTATCGTGGTTTCCCGTTTTAATGAGTTTTTCACTTCCAAGCTGCTGGGCGGAGCTTTGGATACCCTGCATCGTCATGGGGCAGGTGAGGACGATATCACTGTAGCCTGGGTACCGGGAGCTTTTGAGCTGCCGCTGGTCTCCAAAAAAATGGCAGAATCCGGCAAGTATGATGCTATTATTGCTTTGGGAACGGTTATCCGCGGTTCCACTACCCATTATGATTATGTCTGCAATGAGGCTGCCAAGGGCATTGCCCAGGCAAGCATGGCTACTGGTGTGCCTGTGGCATTCAGCGTTGTGACTACCGAGAATCTGGATCAGGCTATTGAGCGTTCCGGCACCAAGGCTGGAAATAAGGGCGCTGATGGCGCTATGACGGCTATTGAAATGGCAAATCTGCTGCGTCAGATTTAAGCTTGGGAGGCTTTGGCATGAAGATTGGTGTAATAAGTGATACCCACGGCTGCCAGGAGCATTGGAGCAGGGCATACGAAGCATTTTTCAGGGATGCGGATTTTATTATCCATGCAGGCGATGTTCTGTATCATGGTCCCAGGAATCCCATGCTGGCGGATTACAATCCAGCGGGACTGGCAGAAAAAATCAATGCCTGTCCGCAGCCTGTGCTGATCTGCAAGGGAAACTGTGATTCGGAGGTGGACCAGCTTGTTCTGGATACGCCAATCCAGTCTCCCTATGTCCATGCTTTTGCAGAGGGACGGCAGATTGTGGCAGTGCACGGCCATACTGTGGAGGATGCTGCTGCGAAGGATAAGATGGCGGCGGCTCTGGGAGCAGACATTTTCATCAGCGGCCATGTTCACATCAATGTGCTGGAAAAGCGCGGCAATACTGTTTTCCTGAATCCAGGTTCGCCGTCGCTGTCCAAGCGGGAGGACGGACGCCAGACCTGCGCTGTGATTACAGAGAGCAAAATCGAGATTTATGATATCGACAGCCGTGAGACTGTCATGTCACTGGAGCTTTGATATAATCAGAGAAGCAGTTGTCCCTCCGCAGGACGGCTGCTTCTTGTCTTAGGAGGAATTTTGATGGGAGATACCTTGGTAAAGGCCATCTGCAGGGGCGTAAGGGTTTATGCGGCAGTTGGCACGGATTTGGTGAATGAAGCGGTCAAAAGGCACGACTGTTATCCTGTAGCTGCTGCTGCCCTGGGCCGCACGATGCTGGGGGCGCTGCTTTTGGCTGCCAATCTGAAAAACAAAGAAGCGATTACTGTAAATTTCCGTGGTGACGGTCCGCTGAAAAACATTACAGCGGATGCTGTGCCGGAAGGCTTTGTGCGCGGTTTTGTGGCTGACCCTCATGTGGAGCTGCCGCTGAATGACAGGGGCAAGCTGGATGTGGGCAGGGCTGTAGGCAGCGGACTGGTGACGGTGACACGCTTTACAGGTCTGAGAAAACCCATGCGGGGCAGCAGTGAGATTGTGACGGGAGAAATCGCCGAGGATTTGACGAATTATCTGTATGTTTCCGAGCAGACACCTTCCAGCATCGGCCTGGGGGTGCTGGTGAACAAGGATTGCTCGGTCAAGGCGGCAGGCGGCTTCATGATTCAGCCGATGCCGGATGCAGATGAGGAAGTCATCGCCAGGCTGGAAGCCAATCTGCAGGGGGTGCGTCCGGTTACTGCCATGATTGCAGAGGGCAAGGGCCCACGGCAAATCATTGAGGAAATCATGGCAGGCTTCGAGATGGAGTTTTTGACTGAGACAGAGCTTGCCTTCAGATGCCAGTGCTCCAAGGAAAGGCTGGAGGATGTGCTTCTGAATCTGAACCGGGAGGATATGCTTTCTTTGATTGAGGATGGCGAAGCGGAGGTCTGCTGCCATTTCTGCGGCGCCAAATATCATTTTGCCAGGGAGGAGCTGGAGCAGCTTTTGAAGCTGGCGGATGCTGTAAAGTAAAAATACTTTACAAGAAGATTCTTTTCTGCTATAATGACTAACGCAGCATGAAGATAGGTGTTTGCCGCTATTTCCGGCAAAATAATTTGTCTTTGTTATTGCAAATGATAATGAGCGTGTGTTATAATATTCATATTGTGTGTGAAGAGCGTACACACTCATAGATACTATAAGGAGGTGTGTCACATGGCAAGTGTATGTGAAGTATGCGGTAAGGGTGAGCTGAGCGGCAACAATGTCAGCCATTCCCACTTGAAGACTAAGCGTGCTTGGAAGCCAAACATTCAGCGTGTTCGTGCCGTTGTAGAGGGCGATGTGAAGCGTGTTAATGTTTGCACCCGCTGCCTGCGTTCTGGCAAGGTTGTAAGAGCCATCTGATTTGCGCAAAATATCTCGAATGATATATCATAAGAAAAGCCGGTTATTGCTGTAGCCGGCTTTTCTTATGCACAGATTCAATTTCCATGAGCTTGACAAGGAAAAATACTTGACAACCTAATGGAAGGCGGATATAATAGCTATGGTCGGATGAAGGTGCGTCTCGAAAGCGGGTGATTGTGTGTTGGAACAGCGGTTGTATCTGGCTCAGCTGTACGACATATATGGTCCCCTGCTGACAGAAAAGCAGCAGCGCTGCCTGGAGATGCATTTGCTGGAGGATTTTTCCATGTCTGAGATTGGAGAAAGCCTGAAGGTATCCCGTCAGGCAGTGTATGATATACTGCACCGTTCTGAGCAGATCATGGCTGAGTATGAAGCAAAGCTGGGGCTGGCTCGGAGGATGGCCAGGCAGCGTCATGAGCTGAAAGAGATTTATGACAGGCTGGCAGGCCTGCAGGCTGATGGCCTGCAGCAGATTGGTGAAATATTGCATAAGCTTGAGCCATATACCGGCAGTGATGCAGCTCAGGAGGAATTGATTTGATTTTTGAGGGTTTAGCAGACAGACTGCAGGAAACATTTAAAAAGCTTCGCGGGCATGGCAAGCTGACGGAGGACGATGTAAAGGCCGCCATGAAGGAAGTGCGGATGGCTCTTTTGGAGGCAGATGTAAACTTCAAGGTTGTCAAGGATTTTGTCAAGCGTGTCACTGAGCGGGCTGTTGGCCAGGATGTGATGGAGGCATTGACTCCGGCACAGCTTGTGGTCAAAATTGTCAATGAAGAGCTGACCGAGCTGATGGGCGGTTCTCAGTGCAGAATCAACATGTCAGCGCAGCCGCCTACTATCATTATGATGGCAGGTCTGCAGGGTGCCGGCAAGACTACCTCTGCGGGCAAGCTGGGACTTGCTCTGAAGAAGCAGGGCAAGCGTCCGGTGCTGGTGGCGGCGGATATATACAGGCCGGCGGCTGTTACGCAGCTGCAGGTCATTGGCAGTCAGCTGGATATCCCTGTGTTTTCCATGGAGCCGGGGACAGATGCGGTGACGATTGCCAAGTCATCTCTCAATTATGCCTTTACTCATGCCAATGATGTCATTATCATTGATACCGCAGGCAGACTGCACATCAATGAGGAGCTGATGCAGGAGCTGAAGGACATTAGGCAAGAGGTTCAGCCTCACGAAATCCTGCTGGTGGTGGATGCCATGACCGGTCAGGATGCCGTAAATGTGGCTGAGAGCTTCAACAGAGATTTGGAGCTGACAGGTCTGGTGCTCACCAAGATGGACGGTGATTCCCGCGGTGGTGCGGCATTGTCAGTCAAGGCAGTGACCGGCTGTCCTATCAAGTTCATCGGCATGGGCGAGAAGCTGGAACCGCTGCAGCCGTTTTATCCGGACCGCATGGCTTCCAGGATACTGGGCATGGGTGATGTGCTTTCCCTGATTGAGAAGGCGCAGGATGCCTTTGACCTCAAGGAAGCAGAGGAGCTGAAGAAAAAGCTCCGCAAGGATGAATTTACGCTGGATGATTTTCTGAGTCAGATGAAGCAGGTGCGCAAGCTCGGCTCCTTTGAACAGATCATCGGCATGATTCCAGGACTGGGCAGCCAGGTGAAGGATGCCCTCAAGGATAAGGATATTGACCTGAACGGCAAGGAAATGCGCCGGATTGAGGCAATCATCCTGGCGATGACTCCGGAGGAGCGCGCCAAAACCAAAATCATCAACGGCAGCCGCCGCAAACGCATTGCAACGGGCAGCGGTACCAAGGTGCAGGATGTCAATAAGCTCCTGAAGCAGTTTGAAGAAATGCAGAAGATGATGAAACGCATGAAAAAAATGCAGGGCGGCAAAAAAGGCGGCTTAGGCGGCTTGAAATTACCGTTTATGCATTGATAATATATGAAAGTATATCTTCTATACAATAGAGTTTAGATATACCATATCTAAGGAGGTGAATTTTCACATGGCAGTAAAGATTCGTTTGAACCGTATGGGTGCTAAAAGAAACCCTTTCTATCGTATTGTTGTAGCTGATTCCCGTGCACCACGCGATGGCCGCTTCATTGAGATTGTTGGCAACTACGACTCCACCAAGGAGCCTGCAGTAGTAAACATTGATGAGGAAAAGGTCCTGGAGTGGATGTCCAAGGGTGCCCAGCCTACTGATACAGTTCGTTCTTTGTTCTCCAAGCAGGGCATCATGGCTAAATTTGATGCGGCTAAGCATGCTAAAGACTAAGAAAGAGGCATAGCATGAAAGAGATCGTTGAGATTATCGCGAGGTCTCTGGTAGACAATCCGGAACAGGTAGTTGTGGAGGAAAAGCAGGATGAGGATATTGTTCTGTTTGAGCTTCATGTGGCTGAAGAGGATATGGGCAAGGTAATTGGCAAATCCGGACGCATTGCGAAAGCTCTGCGTACCGTTGTCAAGGCCGCAGCTACTCGTGAGAATAAAAAAGTGAATGTAGAAATAGTTAGCTGATAACCTCAGCCGAAACTGCGGCAGATTTTTCTGCCGCAATTTCTATATATGGAGCAAATGGAGGCTTGGAAAAATGGATAAGATTTTGGTAAAATTTCCCCTGACCATCAAGGCTAAACTTACTGAAAAGCTGAAAAATTCTATGCTGGAGGAGATGCAGAACGGCATCAAGCAGGCAGAGCTGGAAATTTCGCAGATAAATATTCAGGAGGAGCGTGCCGTACAGCAGGAAAGCGGCAGCGGTGAGGAAAACCTCGCCATGATTCACCGTCATTTTGGCATGGAGCGCCAGAAGCGCGAGGAGTATGTTGCTCAGACTCAGGCCCGTTTGGAAGAGCTGGAGAAGCTGGCATTGGGAGCAGAGATCGTTCAGGGACAGAGTGAGCGTTTTGCAGAGCTGAAGGTTGGAGACAACATCCGTGACCAGTTTAATGTGGAAGTAGTGGTAGAAGATGATAAGATCATCGCAATCCGGAGCTGAGAAAAACAGGGACCGCATTGTCATCGGCAAGGCGGGGGCACCTCATGGGGTACATGGCGAGCTGCGCATCATCCCTCTGACTGATTTTCCGGAAAGATTTCAGGCATTGAAAGAGGTTTATGTCGGCAGTGAGCTGATGGAGGTGGAGGACTGCTGGTACCACAAGCAGTTTGTCATTCTGAAGCTCCGCCAGTGCCCGGATCGTGAAGCGGCGGCAGAGCTCACCGGCAGGCTTTTGTATGTGGATAAGGCAGATGCCATGCCTCTGGCTGAGGGGGAGTATTATACCTTTGATATCATAGGACTGGAGGTCTTTGATATGGAGGGAAGCTCCCTGGGCCATGTCACAGAGGTGCTGAAAACCGGCAGCAATGATGTTTATGTCGTTTCGCAAAAGGGACAGGCAAAGCAGCTCCTGGTGCCTGCCCTGAAGACGGTAGTCCGGGAAATCAATCTGCCGGAGGGGAAAATGACAGTGGACTTGCTGGAGGAAGCATGATGAGGATAGATATTCTCTCTCTGTTTCCTTCCATGTTTGCAGGTCCCTTTGGGGAGAGCATCACCAAAAGAGCTGTCGAAAGCGGTATTTTGGACATCCATATCATGAATCCCAGAGATTTTGCTTTGGGCAGGCATAAGCAGGTGGATGATTCTCCCTTTGGGGGCGGCAGCGGTATGGTGCTGAAGCCGGAGCCTTTTTTCAAGGCTGTCCGGTTTTTGCAGGAGACTACCTGTTATGCCAAAAGGCGGGTGCTCCTCATGAGCCCGGAGGGAGCTGTTTTCAACCAGAAAAAGGCAAGAGAGCTGTCTGAATATGAGCAGCTGATTTTTATCTGTGGACATTATGAGGGCTTTGATGCCAGGATAAGCGAAAACCTGGCGGATGAAATTATCTCCATCGGTGATTTTGTCCTGACAGGCGGAGAGCTGCCTGCCATGATGATTGCGGATGCGGTGTCCCGTATGCTGCCGGGAGTGCTTGGCTCGGAGGATTCTGCGCCGACTGATTCCTTTTACAACGGGCTTTTGGAGCATCCCCAATACACCAGGCCAAGAGAATTTGAGGGGATGAGGGTACCGGAGGTGCTGTTTTCCGGTGACCATGCCAAAATAGCCGCCTGGCGGCGGGAAAAGTCGCTGGAGATGACCTTGAGGAACCGGCCTGATCTGCTGGCAGCTGCAAAGCTGGACAAGACTGATTTTGCGTATCTGGAAAAACTGCAGAAAAATGATTGATCGGATATATCAGCGATGATGTATCCGGTTTTTTTATACAAATTTGATTTTTTCCTTGACTTTGAGAGTGATAAATATTATCATATAGCAGTAGGTTGAGATTAGTTATCAATACCGTTCCCGTAAAATTTTTCTTTGGAGGTACATCAATGACATTACAAGATGCTAAGCCCGGTATGGCGCTGAGAGTTGACCATATTGAGGATTCCGGCTTAAAGGAAAGACTGATGACCATGGGATTGCTGCCTGGCACTCATATCAAGGTGCTGCGTTCTGCTCCCCTGGGAGATCCGATAGCTATTGGACTGCGCTCTTATAGCCTGGCGATTCGCCGCAGAGATGCAGCTGTTATCCAGGTAACCGCAGTCTGAGAGAAGGGAGAGAAAGATTAATGAGCAAAAGTTTGTCTGTAGCTCTTACCGGTAATCCAAACACTGGCAAATCTACTATTTTTAACGAGCTGACCGGAGCGCGCCAGAAAATCGGCAACTGGCCTGGCGTCACTGTAGATAAAAAAGTGGGATATGTCCACCATAATGACAAGGATATCATGATTGTGGACCTTCCCGGTACCTACAGCGTCAATACCCGTTCCCCGGAGGAGAAAATTGTCATTGATTATCTGATGGAAAACCATACTGACCTGGTGGTGGATGTGGTGGATTCCTCCAATATCGAGCGTAACCTCTATCTGACACTGCAGCTTCTGGAGAAGGGAATCCCCCTGATCCTGGATTTGAATATGCAGGATGAGGCAGAGAAGCGCGGTATCAAAATTGATGTCAAGAAGCTGGAGTCCTTCCTGGGCTATCCTGTGCTTCTGACGATTGCCCGTGACGGCAAGAGCCTGAAGAATATGCTGAATGTATTTACCTCCATATCCATGACCGGCTATGGGCCAAGTGATCAGCTCAAGGCGCATATTGCCAGGGTACAGGAGATTGAAGCTGAGGTGACAGATGAAAAGCTGCGTCAGGAACAGCTGATAGAGCTTCGTTACAGCTTCATTGATGAAATCATGAAGTCTGCTGTCAAGTTTTCCAATGTAGGCACTACGGTTTCAGAAAAGATTGACCGGGTTCTGGCCAACGGGATTTTGGCTATTCCGGCGTTTTTAGCAATTATGTATGCGGTTTTTCAGATTACCTTCGAGTGGATTGGGCAGCCTGTGGCGGATGCCCTGGAGGAATTTATTTCCGGTACGCTGACTGAGACAGCGGCAGAGGCTTTGGTCTCTTTGGATGTGGCTGACTGGATGCAGTCGCTGATTCTGGATGGTATCATTGGGGGCGTCGGTGCAGTCATTGTCTTTGTCCCTTTGATTTTTATTCTGTTCTTCTGCCTGAGCTTCTTGGATGGTACAGGCTATATGGCTCGCGTTGCCTTCATCATGGATCCGGTGATGCGCCGTGTGGGTCTTACGGGCAAGGGTGTCATGCCTTTGATGATGGGCTTTGGCTGCGGCGTGCCTTCCATTATGGGCGCCCGTGCGCTCGATACGGAAAAGGACAGGATGCTCTCCATCATGGCAGCGCCGTTTTTGACCTGCGGAGCCAAGCTGCCTATCATGGCGCTCTTTGCGGCGATGTTCTTTCCTGATAATGCTGCCAATGTAGTGTTTGCCATGTATGTGGTAGGCGTGGCGATGGCGATTGCTTCCACCAAGATTTTGTCTCATACTACCTTCAAGGATGAAAATTCCACCTTCCTTTTGGAACTGCCGCCGTACCGGATGCCGGATATGAAGACAGTTCTGCTGGAAACCTGGGACAAGGGCAAGGGATATCTGATGAAGGCCGGTACGATTATTTTCCTGGGCTGCGTGATTATCTGGTTCCTGGGTGCCTTCAACAGCCAGGGCATGGTCGAGGATATGGGCGAGAGCTTCCTGGCCTCCATTGGTGCTGCGGTAGGTGCGCTGTTTACCCTGCAGGGCTTTGGCTCATGGGAGGCTGGTGCTGCTGTGATTTCCGGTATTTTGGCAAAGGAATCCGTGGTGTCCACTATTGGTATCCTTTATGGGCTGCCTGATGTGTCTGCGGATGCAGAAAATGCAGTGGAAACTGCCCAGGCCATGCTGGGTACGGGCATGGGCAGCGCCTTTACGCCGCTGTCGGCCATCTCCTTTATGATATTCTCTCAGCTTTATACGCCTTGCGTCACCGCTCTCGGCACCATCAGGAAGGAAACCGGCAGCATGAAGTGGATGCTGTTCGCAGCAGGCTATATGTTTGTGCTGGCATGGGTTGTGTCGCTGGTAGTATATCAGCTGGGCGGCTTGCTGGGCTTTGAATGAGCGACGGATATTTTTGATAATGAACAGGAGGCGCAGTGATGGCTACTTATGTTGTTGGTTTGATTTTGTTGGTACTGCTCTTTGCGGCAGCACGCCGCATCTGCAGGAATTTTGCATCCGGCAGCCATGATTGCTGCGGCTGCAATGCCTGTCATGCTTCCAAAGAGGAGGCTGTGCACAAGGAGAAGGCGGTATGCTGTTCTCACAAATGACGCTCAGATGCGGCAAAGGGGTCTGAGCAGCGAAAAGAATTAAAGCTGATGCTTTGCTTTGACTGCTGCAAATCGGAAGGCAAATCCGATTTGCAGCAGTCATTTTTTATTGATTGAACAGGCAGGATATTATTGATTCTGTACTTGAAAAAAACATGACTTTAAGTTATCATGACATATAAGGTTTGTATATAAAATAACAGAATTTTTGCAATAATAAAAAATTATTATTCTATTTATCTGTGAATGGTTGGTGATTGTGTGGAGCAGGATAATCAACGCACTGCTGAGACGGAAGCAATAACAGGACTGACTTTTTTGGATTTTGCCGGAGGGCTGGAGCGGTGTATGGGAGACAGGAGCTTTTATCTTGAACTGTTGGCTTCCTTTGCAGAGGACAATCAGCTTGCGGATCTGCAAAGGCTTTATCTGGCAAAGGACTGGCAGGAATACCGCATCAGGGTCCATGCACTGAAAAGTTCTTCTGCCTATATCGGAGCGGACAGGCTGTCTGCCTGGGCAAAGCGGATGGAATTGGCTGTCGGAGCGCAGGATATGGATTATGTTCAGCGCAATCACGGCGCCTTCATGGAATATTTTGAGAATATATTGAAGCAGCTTGCCGGAGCCGGACTATGGGAGAAGTGATTGCTGTGGGGAAGAAGCATATTTTGGTCGTAGATGACAGTGCTGTCAACTTGAAGGCGGCAGGCAGGGCCCTCAGGGAACATCAGGATTATGTGCCGGTGCTGGTTCCCTCCGGGGAACGGGCTTTGAAGTATTTGTCCCAGCATACGGCGGAGCTGATTCTGCTGGATATCATGATGCCCGGCATGAGCGGCTTTGAGGTGTTGGAGAAGCTGCGTGAAAATGAAGCTGCCAGAGATATACCGGTGATTTTTCTGACTGCTGACGATGATGAAAATACCAGACTCAGGGCCGAGGCTGCGGGAATCAGGGAGATTGTACGGAAGCCGTTCCGGAAGGAAAGCCTGCTGGCTGCGGCAGCCAGGCATCTTGCTCAGAGGGGGGCTTATGGTGACTGAAAAGGATGCAGCTGCAGGGAAAGAGGCAAAGGACAGTCTGAAGGAATTGCAGCTGGAGTTAAAAAAAGCACACAGAGCAATCAAAAGGCTGCAGCGGGAGAATACGATTCTCTCAATCATGAATGAGCAGGCCAATAAATTCCGTGAGTTCAGTGAGGAGAATAAGGTCAAGCAGGCATTTTATAATGCCATGCTGCTGCAGAATTCGCCTAATATTTCCATTATGCTGGACATGGAGCTGAATACCGTGCTGGCGACTGACCCTTATTACCAGCGGGCAGAGTTTTCTTCAGAGGAGATTAACCGGGGCGTGTATGTAAGGGATGTATTCAGAGGAATATTTGATGATAGGAGCATGGCATATCTTGAGTCTATGTGCATCCAGGCACGGGATGAGGGCAAAAATATCCAATATATGAGCAAAATGCAGTCCCATGGGCGGGAGGAGAGCTTTGATGTGTATATCCGCCCCGGGATAAATGGGCATAATGTAGTCGCTGGTGTGATGATCATTATGGTGGATATTACGGATATCATTGTGGCCAAGGAAAGAGCAGAGAGTGCGGACAGGGCAAAGACCAGCTTTCTGGCCAATATGTCCCATGAGATACGCACACCGATGAATGCCATCAATGGCATGTCCGAGTTCATTATCCGCGATACGACTGATTCATTTGCCCGGGAAAATGCCGTCATGATCAAGCATGCTTCGGCATCTCTTTTGGCTATTATCAATGATATCCTGGATTTTTCCAAGATAGAAGCCGGCAAGATGGAGCTGGTGCGGCAGCCTTTTCAGATGTCCTCCATCATTATTGATGTTTCCACGATGATCAATATCCGCCTCAAGGGGCAGAAGGTCAGGCTCGTTCTGGAAATAGATGAAAATATTCCTTATGCGCTGCTGGGGGATGAGATAAGGATTAAGCAGGTGATGGTCAATCTCCTCAATAATGCGGTTAAATTCACCGAGGAGGGGACTATTACGCTGCGCATGGGCTATGAGAAGCTCGGGGACGGCAAGAGCGTCAGGATCTATGGCAGTGTTGAGGATACCGGTATCGGCATCAGGGCAAAGGATATGGTGAAGCTGTTTTCCAGCTTTGAGCAGGTGGATACCAAAAAGAACCGCAATGTCGAGGGAACGGGTCTGGGACTGGCTATCAGCCGCAGGCTCTGCGAATCCATGGGCGGTACGATAACTGTAGACAGCGTTTACGGCAAGGGCAGCATCTTCTCCTGGACGATGGTCAATGAGGTGAAGGACTGGCGTCCTATCGGCAGGCTGAATTACTTTGGAGCCTTTGAGCAGGAGGAGCTTTTTCACTATACCTTCACGGCAGAGAATGCCAGGGTTCTCGTGATAGATGACAACAGAGTGAACCTGAAGGTGGCAGAGGGGATGCTCAGTCCATACAGGGTGCATGTCTATACGGCCGAAAGCGGTATGGAGGCTCTGGAGCTTCTGGAGCGGGAGCAGTTTGATATTATCTTCATGGACCACATGATGCCGGTTATGGACGGGATGGAGACCCTTGACAGGCTGAGAAGGCTGCCAAAGCATAAAAATACTGTTGTCGTGGCCCTGACGGCCAATGCAATCAGCGGTGCCAGAGAAGGATATCTGCAAAACGGCTTTCAGGGATTTTTGTCCAAGCCACTGGAGACGAAGGCACTGGACCATTGTCTGCAAAAGCTGCTGCCTGCCGGAAAAATCACCACACTGGCTGAGCCGTTTGCCACTAAAATGGACAAGGTGGACAGGGATATACTGCGCCAGGTCTATACAGAGGGACGCAGAAAAATTCGGCTTTTGGAGGATTTGGCAGAGGCGAAGGACTGGCTGAATTATACGATTGAGGTACACGCCTTAAAGAGCGTGGCAGCCCTGATCGGCCAGGGCGAGCTGTCTGCCATGGCCAAGGCACATGAGCAGGCCGGCAGGTCCGGCAATCATGGCTATATATTGAAAAATCTTGACAGGCTGCTGGCTAAATACAGTGCAGTGCTGGCTTTTATAGGTGATCGTTTCATGGATGAGATACTGCAGCAGAAGCAGGAGGAAAGTCTCCGGGAGATTTCCCGGCAGGAGCTGGACAGTGTCATCAATCAGATGAATAAAGCCCTGGGAGACTATGATCTGGATGGTTTCAGCGGCCTTTTGCAGAAGCTGTCGAAATTCAGGATTACTGCTGCACAGCGAACCATGCTGGAGCAGATGCAGGCTGCAGAGGACAATTTTGATTATGATGCGCTGGAAAGACTGATAGCTCAGTGGCAGTAGAGAATGAGGGCGTTTGGGATAATATGGAGTGATGTAAATGAGGTCATTAGCATTATTTACCGAAGAAATAGATGATTTGGAAACCGCTGTGGCGGAGCTGAAGGAGCAGTTTGCGGGAGCAGAGCTGCAGGCACACAGCGCCGGGCTTTTGTTTGCGCATCCTGATACTGATCTGCAGGAGCTGAGTGCCCTTTTGCAGGAGAGCTTTGATTTACCGATTATAGGTGCTACGACACTGCTTATGTTCACCATGCAGGGAATAAAAAAGGAAGGCATTTCCCTGCAGATCTTTACGGCTGATGACTGTGAGTTCCGGGTGGGCTGCACAAGTGAGCTGACATCCGGCAATGCCAGAGAGGAGCTTGCTGCCATGTACAGCAGGCTGACCGCCGACATAAAGGAGGAGCAGGTGAAGCTCATCCTGGCCTATGGAAATCCGCTGCCGGACATGGTGGGAGAGGATTTCGTGGAGATTTTGGATGATGTAGGCAGGGGAGCGCCGATTTATGGGGCGATGGCTTCCGATAATTTTGCCATGCAGGACTGCAAGATTACCTGCGGCGGGAGAGTGCTGCAGCATGGTCTGTCGCTGATAGCCATTACAGGCAGGGTAAAACCTATTACCCACTATGTTTTTGATGTAGATGTCTCCCTGGATTATGAAGGGGTGGTTACAGAGCTGTCGGGGAATATGGTGATGAAGCTGGACGGCATACCCTTTGCGGAGGCCATAGCCAATGCAGGCATGGACTGCTGCGAAGCTATCGGTCCATGCGGCTATGTAAATACGCCGTTCAAAATCAACTACAATACAGAGGATGGCGAAGAAATCGAAATGCTGCGCCATCTGTATTATGTGGATAAGGAAAGTGGGGGCGGGCTGTTTTGCGGCAAGGTTCCGCTGGGGGCAAGGGTGCGTATCGGCATTGTCACTAGAGATACAATACACGATTCTGTGGCGGTGGTGGCACAAAGAGCACTGGAAAGCGTAAAAAAGGTAAAGGACTATAAATATTCCTCTCTGCTGATTACCTCCTGCGCCTCCAGAATTATGAGCTATACGAATGATTTGGAAAAGGACGCTGATGCATATATCAGGCTTATACCGGAGGGCATACAGATGTCTGGGATTTATGCCTTTGGTGAGATCTGTCCGAGCAGGGCAGTCAACAGCAGCAGGATGAGAAACACCTTTCACAATACAACCTTTTCCATGCTGGTAATGTAGAAAGGAGATGGGGCTGTGGATTTCAGGCAATTAGAATATTTCTGTACATTGAGCAGGCTGAAGAATTTTACCCGGACTGCGGAGGAGCTTCATGTGTCGCAGCCGTCTGTAACCAAGGCAATCAAGTCATTGGAAACGGAACTGAAGCTCATGCTGATTGACAGGCGGCAGAAGCATGTGACCCTGACCAATGAGGGAAAGGCATTTTTGCTTCATGCCGAGCAGATCATGAAGTCAGTGGAGGACACTTATCGGGATATGGAGAGGTTTCAGCTGGAAAAACAGGGAACAGTGCATTTCGGCATCCCACCCATGGTGGAGGCATATCTCTTTCCGGATTTGTTTACCAGCTTCAAGGCCATGTATCCTGATATGAATCTGGATGTCAAGGAATACGGCGACTCAACAGAGGTTATGGAGAAGGCGGAGTCGGGAGAGCTGGATTTCGGCATAATCTTTTCTGATATGGCGGATATACAGGAGCATAAAATGCTGATCATGACTGACAATATGAGTCTGTGCGTCAGTCCGGAGCTGCCGCTGTCCCGCAAGGCAAGCATCAGCTTCGATAATCTGCGGGATGAGCATTTTATTATGCAGCAGTCCAACACCTATCAATATCAGAGGGTGTATGAGCGCTGCGTAGAGCGCGGTTATATACCGGATATCCTGCTGTGCACGACTCAGCTCAAGACTATCAAGCAGCTGGTGGGAAACCGCTTGGGGATTTCAGTGCTGCCGGATTTTGTGACCAATGAGGAGACGATTTTTGTGCGCAGGCAGCTGACGCCTCCTCTGCAGGTGAATATCTGCCTTTATTGGGGCAGGAACAAGCAGCTCAGTGATATGGATACGCGCTTCCTGGATTTTATCAAGCATTATATTGCGACAGAGGAATTCAGAAGTCACTTTAGAAAAATAGAAGAATGAAATGTATGGCGTCGGTAAATACTGGCGTCATTTTATTTGGCAAAGTAT
>JAQUZO010000111.1 GCA_028691285.1 Anaerovibrio sp.
TTGCATTGTTTAGTTTTCAAGGAACACTGCCTTCCCATCAGAACTTTTTAAGCTATCTGCGTGAGTCAGCTTTTATATAATACTTCAAGTATGTCTTTTTGTCAAGGACTTTTTTGAAATATTTTTTATCTTTGTTATCTTCTGCTGCCGAGCTGGCTGACTGTTTTCACATCCGACATACCTCAGCAACAACGATATAAATATTACCGTAATCTATGCAAAGTGTCAATACCTTTTGCAAAAAAACAAAAAAATTCATCTGCCTGCATTATGCGGACAGATGATTGGCCTGCGTATTTTATTTGTTTAAATGCTCGACAGAATTCATCAGATCTACCGTGATCCTTCCATCATCATAAAAACTGATGACATTGACGGCTGTATTGTCCTGCCGTATATTCCACATATATCTCAGCGGCAGTCCGAGGGCATGGCAAAGCAGGGTGCGGTTCACACCACCGTGAGCGGCGATGACAAAGGTCTCCCCCTGATGCTTTTTGACCAATTCCTGCAGCTTGGCTACAGCCCGCTTCTGCACACCGGCAAATCCCTCTCCATTTGGACAGGCTGTGATATCCGGCCGACAGAACAGTCCATCGTGGACTGACGGCCATACTGCATTGATTTCCTCGTAAGTCATCCCCTCCCAATCACCGAAGGAAATTTCCATCAGCTCACGGCAGGCAGCAGTCTCCAGCCCAAAACGCCTTGCCACGGCATCTCCCGTAGCCATCGCCCGCTTCAGTGAGCTGGCATAAACTGCTGCAACCTTATCAACGGGAAAATTAGCCCCCAGCTTTTCTGCCTGTGCCATACCCTCCTCTGACAATTCAATATCTGCCTGGCCCTGATATTTGCCAAGCTTGTTCCAAATCGTCTGCCCATGACGGATTAAAATTAATTTTGTCATTTTTTATCTCCTAAACATTCCCGCAATGCCTCCAGCATTATAATGTTTTCTCCGCTGCCGCGCACAGCCACTCTGACAAACCTGTTGTCAAGACCGGGGTAATTGCTGCAGTCGCGAACCAAAATCCCCCTGTGCTTCATCCCGGCTGTCAGCTCCTCACTGGTCATGCCATAACCCTCTATGTTGATGAGTACAAAGTTGACAGTCGGCCTGTAAACCGTCAGGCGGGAGAAATCACGCAATTCTCTGTACATTTTCTCTGCCGCTGCGCCTGTATAAGAGAGTGTCTGCTCCCTGTAGGAGGTATCGGAAAGCGCCGCAATGCCTGCTGCCTGGGCCAGGGAATTGACATTCCAGGTATCCTTGTGAGCCTCCAGCAGTGATGCCAGCCTTTTGCCGGCAATGGCATATCCAAGGCGTATCCCAGGTATCGCAAATGCCTTGGTCATAGAGCTGATGACCAGCAAATTGGCATATTTTCCGGTCAAATCACATACGGTATACAAATGCTTGTCCTGCCGGAAATCCAGGAAGGATTCATCCACGATGACATCAACGCCCTGTTCTGCTGCACAGCTGACAAAATCCTCCACCGCCTCTCTGGAGAGCAGTTCCCCGGTAGGATTATTGGGATTGCCCAGCACAACCGTCCGGCAGCTCTCCACAGCTTCTGCCAGCTCCGCAAAGTCTAAATGAAAGGATTGCTCTTCCCGCAAAAAGAAATACCTGATAGCTGCGCCGGAACAATGCGCTGCCCGTTCGTATTCACTGAAGGACGGCACAGGCAGCAGCACCTCTGCCGGTCTTTCGGCATGAAAATAAACATAAAAAAGTTCCGCTGCCCCATTCCCTAAAACAACGGATTCCACCGGCACGCCGCAGCAGTCGGCAATAGCCTGCTTCAAAGCCCTTCCCTTAGGGTCAGGATAATGCACCAGGCCGTCAATATGCTCCATAATCGCCTTTTTTACCGAGTCTGCCAATCCCAAAGGATTTATATTGGCACTGAAATCCAGCCAATAGCCCAAAGGGCTATCGGCTGAATATATATCACCACCGTGCACAAATTTTTGCAGCTTAACGCTGTTCAATGTTATACCCACCAGAAATCAAACGCTCCGTCTCAAAATACTCCAGATGAGGGAATTTCTCGCCTATCATTTTTGCCGCATCCAAAACCTTCTTCATCGACTCATCTGACGCAAAAAGCACTCCCATCATGGTTCCGCTGTGTGCTACATTTACCCCCAGCGCCCCCAGAGACTTGGCATAGTCAATAATCTCCTCCAGCTGCGGCTTTGGTACCAGCCGCTGATTCGCCATGGCACTCAGGGTAGCGACCTTGGCAATCTGTACTGCAGAAAAATTCTCATCAAGCTGATCTATGGCATCCAGCAGCTCTTTTGGGCTGTCATCATGTCCATGATACTCAGAATGGAATTCTATGGTA
The DNA here is from genome assembly GCA_028691285.1 of Anaerovibrio sp. Classification (GTDB taxonomy): domain Bacteria; phylum Bacillota; class Negativicutes; order Selenomonadales; family Selenomonadaceae; genus Anaerovibrio. The sequence goes on from JAQUZO010000111.1 coordinate 2,361, forward strand.
TTGATCTCGCCGCCCGTATCAAACATGGCAATGATCATCTTGGGTGCATTGCCGTAGCTTTTGATAAGCTCACCGGTCATATAGTTCATCTGCACGATACCGGGATAGAAAATACCGTCTGTAGGTTCAATCCCTGCTGCAAGCTCGGCTATCTCTTCCGGCTCCAGCTCCTCATCGATTGCCGCAGAAACCGCCTGGATCACCGCCACAATATCTGCCGTGCTGGCGGCCATGCCCTTGCCTGTCGGAAGCTGTGATTCCAAAGACAAGCCCAAAGGAAAGCTGTCACAGCCCATATAATTGACAGTGGTCTTTAAAGCCACGGCTGCCTTGCTTCCCAACCCGGTCTTGGCCGAAGTTCTGTCCGTAACCAGCGCTCTGGAATATAACCCTATAGGGCAGGTTATCATAAACGGCTGACCGTCCCTCCAGCCTTGAGCTAATTCACCGCAGGAGCCAGGTACTAAAACTTTTATAATCATAACTATCCCTCTTTTCTCAGTATCAGTGTCTGAGATATTATCTTTTGCTTATACATTTCTCTATAAACAGCAAAAATCCTGCAAAACTTGAAAATATCTCCCCAAAATCCGTCAATTATGCTGAATATGTGAATAAATATACTAAAAGCACCAGCAATTCGCTGAGAATGCAGATTGCTCCATATACATCTCCCGTCAGTCCTCCCAAAAGCCTCGTCACATATCTGCCCAGCAAACAGGTGAACACCAGGGCTGCCGCCATAGCTGCCAGTGCCTGCCAGCCCGCAGCAGCCAAAAACGCAGCCGTACACAGGCTCACCAGCAGGCAGGTCTTTTTCCCTGCATAGCTGCTGAAGGCCTTTCCCATCCCTTCCGCTCTGGCATAAGGAAAGCAGGAGACAGCCACCACCATCATCAGGCGGCCGATAATCGGCATAGTCAGCATGGCATACAGCAATAAACCCGACGGCATATCAAGGATCACTGCATACTGTGCCAGCAGCAAAACACCAAAAGCCGCCGCACCAAAGGAACCGCAGCGGCTGTCCTTCATAATCTCCAGCATTTTTTCCCGCTTCCTGCCGGAAAAAATACCATCCACGGTGTCCATCAGGCCGTCACAATGCAGCCCGCCTGTCATCAGGAATGGCAGGACTGCCAGACAGACACTTCTGACATGCACAGGGACCTCCAGTCCGATATAATCCGGCACATTCACCGTCAGTACCACAAAGACTGCATAAACAATCCCCAGTACCAGTCCCACCAAAGGAAAATACCTGACGCTTCTGCCAAAATCCTCCTCTGTCCAGACAGTCTGCCTGACCAGACGGATGCGAGTCAAAAACTGCAGTCCAACTAAAAATGCATTCATCTAAATTCTCCTATTTCCAAAAACCATACAGCAGATAAAGCTGCTGCAGACAGTGTGCCAGGAGCAAAAACAGCACCGTAGCTGTATACATCAAACGGATACATGCCATGATATGCCTGGGTGCCAGCTTCTCCTCCGGCTCTCCCATATACGCCCGAAAGCTCTCCCTGCCAAAATAAGAGTTGAATCCCCCCAGGCGGATTTTCAGGGCACCGGCAACTGAAGCCTCTGCCCAGCCGCCATTGGGACTGGGATGCCTGGCGGCATCACGGCGCAGTATCTGCCAGCTTTTGCGCCAGTCAAAGCCTAAAAAGAAGGCAGACAAAACAAACAGAAGTCCCGTGATTCTGGCAGGAATATAATTCAATACATCATCCAATCGGGCAGAAACCCTGCCAAAATATAAATATTTATCATTTTTATAGCCAACCATCGAATCCAGCGTGTTTACTGTCCTATATAAAAACGCCAGCGGCACTCCTCCCAGCAGGAAAAAGAAAAACGGGGCAATGATACCATCCACCGTATTCTCTGCAATTGTTTCCACCGCAGCGCGCGTCACCTCTTCTGATGAGAGCTTGTCCGTATCGCGCCCCACAATCCATCCCACCTTATAACGGGCATTTTCCATATCATTTTTCTGCAGATAGCCATAGATTTCCCTGCCTGCCTCAGCAAGGCTCTTGGGAGAAACAGCAAAGCTGAGCAAAACAGCCTCTGCCACCACAGTCAGATATGGGCTGCCTGCCAGGCTGACAAAATGCAGCACCGCATCCGTTACATAGTACACGAGGACCGCTGCTGTAACCGCCAGGAGCCCGCCCGCTGCCAGCTTGTGCCTGTCGCTGTCACCCTCATGATAAAGAAGCTGCTCCAGGCTGGAAATCAACCTGCCAATCAGCACCACCGGATGCCATCGGGAACGTGGATCCCCCAACAGCGTATCTGCCAGAAATGCAAAAACAGCCGTCAGCATAGCTTTTCTCCCATAATCTGATACAGCTTTTCCATATCCAGAGACTTCTCCACCACATCTGCCAGATGTTCATATGCCTGCTGCTTCTCGGCCAT
>JAQUZO010000112.1 GCA_028691285.1 Anaerovibrio sp.
TGGGATTTGAATTCCTGATCATAAGTTTTTGTAATACGTTTTGCCATTTTGATTTCTCCTATTCTTTGTAATTATATATCAAAATCCTTGAGAATAGAGTGGCAATTTTTATTGTACAACATCAAAACGTATGTCGCAAAAATATAGTGCCGAACAAGAGCGGCTAATCACGGATATCGGAGAACTCGAAGCTGAAGTAAATGAATACCAGCGTGTTGAGCAAGATTTAACGAATTGGATAACTCGCATTAAGGAGTGTCTAACCATTGGTAGTTTGACAAGGCCTATTGTAGTTGAACTAATTGATCGTGTAGATGTATCAGAAACCTATGACAAAAATGGAGAAAAATTTATAGACATAAATATTGCCTATAAGTTTAATCCCAATATCCCGAACTCTGACCCGCAAAAAATAAATAGAGCCGTCTGAAGTCATCCTGCAAAGATAACACTTCAAACGAGCTCTATAAGTAATACACTATTTTATTTTTCATAAAAAAGATATTAGTAATATGGCGGAGAGGGTGGGATTCGAACCCACGGTGCCGTAAGGCATCACTGGTTTTCAAGACCAGCTCCTTAAACCGCTCGGACACCTCTCCATAGCTATATCAGTATAACAAAAATACATGAAGCATGTCAAGCCGGAGAGGCACACTCCCCATAAAACCGCCTATTCGGCCGCCTGCAGCCTGAAAACTGCAATTTCCGGCGGACAGCCCAGACGGAAGGGAAACCAGCTGCCATTGCCGCAGTGAACATACAGAGCAGAGTGTGCCTGTCTGTACCACCCTCTCATATACCTGAATATCGGCGGTACAAGAGGAAGCCCGAAAAAGCCCAGCTGTCCGCCGTGGGTATGCCCGCTCAGCACCAGCTCCGTATCATATTTGACTGCTGTATCAAAAAAAGCGGGATGATGGGCCAGCAGCACCTTGACTGCTCCGGCCGGTATTCCAGCCATTGCCTGCTCTGTATAGGCCTCCTGGAGAAAATCGAACTGCTCCCGCTCCATAGGATAATCCACACCGGCTATATAAAGCGGCCGTTCATCATCCATGACAAGCTCACAGCTGTTGACCAGATTGTGCACCCTGGTATTTGCCAATGCTATTTCAACCAGCGCAATTCCCCTGAAATGCTCATGATTGCCCCGACAGTAAAAAATCCCCTGCGGGAAGCTGTCTGCATAGCTGTCCAGCAGTTTGGCCGCCTGAACAGTGGTACTGGCATCGTCAAACAGATCTCCCGTAATCACCAGTACATCCGGTTTCTCTGCTGCAGTTTTGTCCAGCAAATTCCGCAAAGCCTGCAAATCGAAAAATGGCCCCAGATGCACATCACTGAGCTGTGCTATGCGATAACCCTGCAGGCGTTTTCCCAGTCCCTGAACTGGCAGGGAATAGCTGCGCACCACGAGGCTGTCCTTCTCCACAAAGGAGCCATAAAGGCTTGCTCCTGCGGCTGCACAGGGAACAGCTGCCAGAGCCTTGGCAAAATGCCGCCGGGAAGCATCCACCGGCGTATTGATATTTTTCCTGTAAATATATCTCGCTGCCAAATAGACTGCCAGCATGACAATCACAAAAAGCTGAAACATCAGCCAGACGGATACAGCCTGAACTGCCATCCCCTGCCACAGCCCTTTATGCTCTGCACTGAAGCTGACCCCCATCCCTATCATGGACACGGAATTCAGCAGCAGGCTCAGCCGGGCCAGCCTTCGAGTGCCCTGGACAGCAGCAGGTGCATGCACAGCTGCACGGCTGCGATGAACAGCACCGTAATAACAATAAATCCCAGCATCATTTCACATCCTCACATTTTACTGGCATTTATTCTAGCATACTTATCTGAAAAGAATCTAAAGCACCAGCTGCTGAAAGCAGCTCCTTGTCCCGGCACCACAGTGCCCGGGAGCCGCTGCCAAAAATCAGGACACAAGGCGCCTGATGACAGCATACAGCTTTTGAGGCTCTACCGGCTTTGCTATGTGGGCATTCATACCGGCAGCCAGGGATTTGTCTATATCCTCCTGATAGGCGTTGGCACTCATGGCAATAATAGGCACGTCCCGGCATCTGCTCTTTCCATCTCCCGAATGAGTCCTGCGCAGCTCAGTCCATCCAGCACCGGCATTCTGATGTCCATGATGATCAGATCAAACTCCCCTGGTGCAGAGCGGGCAAAGATATCTGCTCCTTCCTGTCCATTTTCAGCCCATACGACGCTGGCTCCCTGAGCTTCCAGTAATTTTACGGCAATGTCCGCATTGAGAGGATGGTCCTCACAAAGCAGAATCTTCAGACCTGGCGGCAGCTTCGCGGCGGCTGCCTCATCGGCAGCGTCGGCCGCACTTTCCTTGCCGGCCGCTGCAGCATCCTCCCTGGATGCCAGAGGGAAATTCAGGAACAAGGTAAAGGAAGTGCCTTTGCCTTTCTCACTTGATACCTGAATAGTGCCCTCCATCAGCTCCACCAGCTTTTTCACGATGGACAAACCCAATCCCGTTCCATTGGAATAATCCGTGCTGTCGTCATACTCCTGCCGAAAAGCCTCAAAGACATGGGGCAGAAATTCTTCACCTATCCCGATACCATTGTCCCGCACAACAAATTTATCCCGTATCACGGTTTCCGTTTCTGAAACCAGCTCCATGTACAGGTCTATCTGCCCGCCTCTTGGCGTGAATTTGACCGCATTATTCAGCAGATTCATAAAAATCTGCTTGACCCGCTGTTCATCAAGCAGCATATATTTCCAGTGTATATTTTTCTTGATGAAATTGAATTTAATCTCTTTCGCCGCCATCTGCGGCTCAATCATATAAACAATAGAGTTGAAAACCTTTTCTTCATCACATACCCTGGGAGAAAGTGTCATGTGCCCGCTGCTGATTTTATTTACATCCAGCACATCGTTGATCAGCTGCATCAAATACCGGCTGGACTCCTGCAGCTGAGGCAGGCAGCTTTTTATATTGGCTATGCTGCTCTCCTTTTCCATCAGGTAGGACAGCCCCAGGATACCGTTCATCGGCGTCCGCATATCATGGCTCATTCTCGACAGAAACTCTCTCTGAGAGTTCCGGGCCTGCTCCAGCTCCTGATTTTTTCTCCGCATGTGCTTGTTGTAAAAGCTCATGTTCAAAATCAGCACCCCAACTGCCACAGCAATGGCGAACAAAATCATGATCAGCCCGGGATTGTGGTATATTTGTGCTTCCAGGTCCTCCTTGCGGTTGGCCAGCTCCTCTCTTTGAAAAATATTGTCAATATAGCCAGAGCCCATATTCTGCAGTGCCTTGGCAATGATGGATTTGAGCAGAGGATTTTCCTGCACACCCACCCCAAATACAAAGTCATACTGCATGGACGCTACAGGCAGATATTTCAAGTCCAAATACCTGCCCTTGTTTTGAAAGCCGATTGCTGCGTAATGGTCAATAAAGGTGCAGTCAACATCACCAGACAAAACACCGTTCATCGCAGCCTGAACATCAGGGTAGGAAATGTACTGCACATCATTGCCGTAATGTTTTCTGATCCGTTCGGCCAGATAGCCGTCATCATACAGGCCCACACTGGCAATGCTGCCTCGCTTGTTGCTGCCCTTGATGACTCTGTACACGGTAACCTCGGCAACCCGGTCAGACAGCTGCAGATTCTGTTTGTCTGCATAGACAAAATCATCGGGAAAATGTGCCACCATATTCACTTCTCCGGCAGCTGCAGCCTCCAGCCCCTTTGCATAGCTCTCGTATGGCACAAACTGAAAGCAGAGTCCCGTGGATTGAGCGATCTGAGCGAAGATATCCGCCAGAGCTCCTGTATAGCAGCCGTCTGACTGATAGACAGCTACAGGTGCCCAGTCATTGTCAACAGCGACCTTGACGATGCCGCCATGCTGCACATACTGCTTTTCTGCCGCAGACAAGACTACCACCGGCTCCAGGCTGCTGTTATATTTCTTATCCAGCCGCTGCAGCAAATCCGGCAAATCCGTGCGCACATTTTCCATGGCACTGTTCAATTCCTGCAGCAGCTCCGTTTCTGCCTTTGGTACAGCAAAATAATATTCCATCGGTGCAAACTTTGCTACAATCCTGCTGTTGTCACGATAGCTGCTGGACAGGACCCTCGTATCAATATCTCCTCTGTCCATAGCAGTGTTCATTTCATTGGCACTTGCATAATAAATTACACTCTGGGGATGCACATCATATTTACGGCAAAAATCTTCAAAATACGAACGAAAAACACTGTTTTGCCTCATCCCGATACGCATGCCTGCAAAGGCGGCATAGTCATTGTAGGCATAGCTTGTATTGCCTGCATCTACAGCCAGTACACCGTAGTTGGCTCCGGAGGCATATCTGGAAAAGGCCAGCACCTTTTCTCTGGCAGCAGTCTTGGAAACATTGTTCATTAAATCCAATTCGCCCCGTTCCAGCATATCGACGCCCTGACTGAACTCCACAGGCACAAATTCCAGGTCCCAGTTGGTGTACTGCTTCAAAGCCATTAAGTATTCAAAGCCGCTGCCGCTGTAGGTATCAGTGTCTTTGTCATAATCCTGGAAGCCTTTGGCAATATAATAGCCGACCCGTACATGCCGCCGGCTGGCACACTCTCCCTGATCTGTCAGCAGAACCGGCCACAGACATAATATGCAAAGCAGCAGACAGAGACTCTGCACTGCCCTTTTAGGCACAGGAACCCCCTTGCTGTTCAGCA
>JAQUZO010000015.1 GCA_028691285.1 Anaerovibrio sp.
ATTTTCACAATCTGTCTGCGGAAATCGTCCTGATTATTTTTATGCTGATTGGCGGCGGAAATTTTTGCCTGTATTTTATGGCACTGAAAAAGGGCTGCCGGCATCTTTGGCAGAATACGGAGCTTAGAGTGTATCTGGCTCTGGTGGCGGTGGTTATCCTGATGGTGACGGCCAATCTGATGACGGCGATGGAGCTGGAGGCAGGGAGTGCCCTACGCTATGCGTCCTTTCAGATGGCATCCATTGTGACCTCTACCGGCTTGGCAACCTGCAATTTTGACCAATGGCCGGCTTTTTCCCAGTTCTGCATTATCACGCTGATGCTGACAGGGGGGTGTGCCGGTTCAACCAGCGGCGGCATCAAGATTTCGCGTGTGATTATCCTGTGCAAAATGGTGGGCACCATCATCCAGGAAAAAATGCACCCGAACAGCATTGCCAGAGTCAGCGTGGAGAAGCAGAGCCAGTCCTCTACAGTGGTATTCAGGGTGGCACGCTTCTTTTTCCTGTATGTAATGCTTGCTCTTGTGGCAGCCTGTGTCTTTAATTTTGACGGACTGCCGGTGGTGGATTCCATCATGCTGGGGCTGTCCTGTATGGGCAATGCAGGTGTTGCCTTTGGCGCGGCGTATACCTTCTATGATTTGCCGGATGCAACAAAGCTGGTCTGCTGCCTGTGTATGGTTATCGGCAGGCTGGAGCTGTTCACATTCCTTGCCATGCTGCAGCCAGGCTTCTGGAAAAGGAACAGCAACTGGTGAAAATAGGGCTTCATGATAAATGCTGCGGCACGGAAAAAGCAGTACACGGAAATGTACTGCTTCCTGCGGCGGCATTTATTTTTTTGCATAAAAAAGACACGGCAGCTTCTCCCATAGCATCTGCTGCACAGATATTTTCAGGAAGAGCCTGCCATGTCCGGGTATGGGCTGCAGCGCTTGGCAAACAGCTGGAATTTCCCATTGTCAGCGAAATTCAGGCAGCTATTTGTCAAAAAATTCGTTTTCTACAGCCATGCAGATAGTGTGGTAAATCGGCAGATGGAACTCCTGGATTTTGTAGGTTTCGATTTCCGGTGCGGCAATGACAATATCGCACAATGTCTGCATCTTGCACTGGCGGCTGCCGATCAGGCCGATGGTCTTGATGCCCAGGGTTTTGGCAAGCTGTACGGCGTAGACAACATTGGAGGAATTGCCTGAGGTGCTGATGCCGAGGAGCACATCCTCCGGGCGGCCAAGTCCCAGTACCTGCTGTGCCATAGCCAAATCAGGCGCCTGGTCATTGGCAAAGGCACTGTTGAGCCCAATGGCGTTCATCAGGGAAACAGCGGGCAGAGCACCCTGGAGGTTTTCTCTCAGATAGTCCGCTTCATGGGGGCATACTGCCTGCATTTTTGCATATAAAGTATCCGGGATAGGGCGTTTCTTGACAAACCCCTTCATCAGCTCACCGACGATATGCTCTGAGTCTGCGGCGCTGCCGCCATTGCCGCAGATGATGAGCTTGCCCTGCTGGCGATAGGAGGCACAGACAGCATCCACCGCCTCAGTCAGGGACTGACGGCAAATGCTGAGGGCCGGATAGCGCTCAATCAGGGTGTCCAGCTTGGCGAGAGTAGATTCTTTCATATATATCAGTCCTTTCCAAATCATATTTATAGTAACATATTAATGCAAAATGGGAAAAATTGCAATTTATACATGGCTATGCTATAATGTAAAAAGTCAAAAAGTTGAATTTTGCAGAAATGAGGATGAGCTATGTCACAAAGAATGACCTTACAGGAAGTAATTCGTGAATACGGAGTTCCGCAGATTAAACTGGATATCCATGCCAAGGCAAGCGAGTGCCAGAAGCTGCGGGAAAGGCTGATGGATATTGTCAAGCTCAGCAGTGCCAGGGAGCAGGGCTATCTGGATATTGACTGCAAGCTCTACATTGATGTGGATGATATTGATCGTTATTTGTCCGGGGAGCTGGATACTTTAGGAGAAATTTATGCCTTTTCAGAGGATATCAAGTCTTATAAGGAGGAGTAAATTTATATGAAATTAAAAAAATTCGGCGCTGCTTTGCTGGCAGCAGCCATGCTTTTTTCCGCTTCTGCCGGTGTCGCTGATGCAGCCAAGGGAGGCGCCAGGATTTCGGCACCAAAAATTTCGGCCCCGAAGGCAGCTGCGCCTAAGGCGGCACCTTCTGCCCAGAAGGCTGATACGCCAAATACCAAGGATTATGCCCCGTCGAAAAAGGCTGCGGACTATAAGGAGAACGCGCCTGCTGCCAGGGCTGGCAGTCCTTCGGCTGCTAATGCTGCTGCCACTACAGGTACCCGCTGGGGCAGTGCGCTGCGTACCATGGGGCTGCTGGCAGGCGGCATGATGCTGGGCAGCATGCTGAGCAGTATGCTGGGCTTTGGCGCAGGCTGGATGGCAGATGTTCTGGGACTGCTGTTCAATGTATTTTTGGGCATTGCTGCCGTTTCGGTCATCATGATGCTGGTACGCCGCTTTATGGGCAGAAAAACTCAGGACAGTTTCCGCAGCGCTTCGCAGAGCGGGCAGGAACAGTCAGGCAGCCAGCCGCCGCTGCAGGATATCCAGCGCGGCTATGAGGCAAAGTCTACGGCAGATAAATACCGTCGTCTGTAAGCAGATAAAATAAAACCGGCACCGGGGAGGCTTCTTCACAGCCAGCATGAGATTTCTGGCTGTGCAGGGAGCTTCAACCGGGAGCCGGTTTTTGTTTGTCTGAAAATAAGGCTGCGGAGCAATACAGGAAAATGGCAGCAGTCACTGCCTTCCTGCGGCCGCAATGATTTTTTGCAGCTCCCGCACCTGATTGAGATGGGTTTCATAGTCTAGGTCATTGGCATCATAGCGCATGCGCTTTTTCAGCTCGTCGATGCGGGCCTGTATTTTTTGGCGAACCTCCGGGCTCAGAGCCATAGGCGTTCCTCCTCTGCATATCACTGCAGTGCAGCAGCTGCATAGCCGGCAGCCATCTGCCTGCTTAAATAAAGTACATCAGCTGTTCTGGTGAGCTTTGGCTCTCGATATTCTGCAGCAAATCCTCCAGACTGACTTCGGTCAGCGCTGTTTTGACGGATATGTCCAGCTTGGAAAATACCAGCTCCTGCATGGCGTTTTCCAGATGGGGCTGAGTATCTGCGACAGTTTTGTCCGCAGGCTCCATCATAGAGGTTTCAATTGAGGCTAAAATGTCATAGGCACTGATTTCCTGCGGGCTGCGTGCCAGCTGGTAGCCTCCCTGGGAGCCCTTCATGGAGAGCACCAGTCCGCCTCGCTTCAGGAGGGCAAAAACCTGCTCTAAATAGATTTTGGAGATGCCCATTTTTTCAGAAATGCTGATGATGGTGATGGGGCTGCCGCTGTTGTAATTCAGGGCTAAATGCACCATGGCCGCCAGCCCGTACCGCCCCTTGGCAGAAATACGCATATAGAATCCGTCCCTTCCTTCATATATTTGCTGTATACATAATACCAAAATTTTCCTATTATATCAATATATCATACCGAATTAATATGTTTTATTCAGATAATTGGGCTAATAGGAGATTTTCCTTTTAAGAAGAAAGTTTTTCCAGACAGCTATTGACAAAGCAGGGGTTATCCTTTATGATATAAGCATATCAATCATATATGTTATAAAGTTTTTATTTAATAAAAGGAGATGTTTTGTATGTCAAAGGTATATAACAGCGTTACAGAGCTTATCGGCCATACCCCTCTGATGCGTGCCAACAATTTCATGCAGCTCAATGCTTTGGAGGCCGATATTTTAGTCAAGCTGGAAGCTTTCAATCCTGCCGGCAGTGTCAAGGACCGCATTGCCAAGGCGATGATTGAAAAGGCAGAGGCTGAGGGAAAGCTGACCAGGGATTCTGTGATCATTGAGCCTACCAGCGGCAATACAGGCATTGGCCTTGCCAGTGTAGCTGCTGCCAGAGGCTATCGGGCCATCATGACCATGCCTGAAACCATGTCTGTGGAGCGGCGCAATCTCTTGAAGGCCTTTGGGGCAGAAATTGTCCTCACTGACGGTGCCAAGGGAATGGTGGGAGCGATTGAGAAGGCAGAGGAGCTGGCATCCTCCATCCCTCACGCTTACATTCCGGCACAGTTCAGCAATCAGGCCAATCCGGCTGCCCACAGGGCGACTACCGGGCCGGAAATCTGGACGGATACAGAGGGTGAGGTGGATTTCTTCATTGCAGGAGTGGGTACAGGCGGCACGCTCAGCGGTGTAGGAGAGTACCTGAAGTCTCAGAAGCCTGAGGTCAAGATCATAGCGGTGGAGCCGGCTTCTTCGCCAGTCCTGACCAAAGGGACCGCAGGGCCGCATAAGATCCAGGGGATTGGAGCCGGCTTTGTGCCTGATACTCTGAATACAAAAATTTATGATGAGGTCGTGCCTGTTGAGAATGATGCGGCTTTTAAATTTGGCCGTCAGTTTTCCCATGCCGAGGGAATCCTGGTGGGTATTTCCGCCGGTGCGGCGCTGGCAGCAGCGGTGCAGCTTGCCAAGCGTCCTGAAAATAAGGGCAAGAAGATTGTCGCTCTTCTGCCGGATACTGGAGACAGGTATCTGTCCACACCGCTGTTTACAGACTGAAGCATACCTTTTCTTTTGTCTGGCAGCGTGACTGTGGAGCTTTAGCCTTGTTTGCTGCAGCAAACAAGGCTAAAGTATTTTTGCAGCAAATAACCGCAAAGACTGGATAGTGTGCACAGAAATGCCCCCTTTGCAGATAACAGTGTTTTTATTCACAGTTATGCGAAAAGGGGGCAGATTGCTGTACAATGCCGGTCTTTTTTGCGTTAAAGGCGGCGGCACGCCTTATTCAGCTTTGGTTTTCAGGCGAATAAAGGCTTCAGAGCGGCTGCCAGCTCATCCTTCTGCGCCTGAGCCTCTTCCAGGCTGGTGCCCAGGGTGGTGAAATAGGTTTTGATTTTTGGTTCGGTGCCGGATGGGCGCACGATGGCAGCAGCACCGCCCTCCAGCTCATAGAGCAGGACATTGGCAGGGGGCAGCCCGGTGGCAGCGGAATCTTTAAAGTCGACGGCTCTGGTTATCCTGTATTTGCCGATGGCAGCAGGCGGGTTGCTTCTGAGGCCATCCATGATGCCAGCCATTTTGTCCATACCGGTCAGCCCCGGGAACTCGAAGCTGTCTACCTTGTTGAGATAGCGCCCGTACTGGGTGTATATTTCTTCCAGCCGCTGCTTGAGACTGGAGCCTTTGGCCCGGTAATAGGCAGCCATTTCGCAGATCAGCATAGAGGCAACCACTGCATCCTTGTCGCGGACATAGGTGCCGGCCAAATAGCCGTAGCTTTCCTCAAAGCCGAAAATAAAGCGGTTTTCCTCGCCCTTCTTTTCCAGGCCCAGGATCTGGTCGCCAATCCACTTGAAGCCGGTGAGTACGCTGCGCAGCTCTACCTTGTAATGCTCGGCCACAGCCTTGGCAAGGGGCGTTGATACCAGAGACATGACAGCGACAGGCTTTTCAGGCATGGTGCCCTTTTCAATGCGGCCAGCGCAGATATAATCCAGCAGCAGTACGCCCATCTCGTTGCCGGAAACCAGCTCATAGGAGCCGTCAGGGCATTTCATGGCAACGCCGACACGGTCTGCATCCGGATCAGTAGCCAGCATCAGGTCCGCATCACATTCTTTGGCGAGCTTCAGCCCGGATTCCAAAGCGGCGTAAATTTCCGGATTTGGATAGCTGCAGGTGGTGAAATAGCCGTTGGGATATTCCTGCTCCGGTACAATGGTTACATCCGCAATGCCAATATCCTTCAGCACCTGGGTAACAGGCACCAGCCCTGCACCATTCAGCGGGCTGTACACCAGCCGCAGCCCTGCAGTCCTGGCAAGTCCCGGGCGTACCTGGCAGGCTTCGATTGCTTCGTAGAACGCCTTTTTGCAGTCATCGCCCACAAAGCGGATCAGGCCGTCTTCTACGCCCTGCGCAAAGGAAATCAGCCTGGCACCGGTCAGCACATCGATTTTCTGGATTTCCTCATATACAATATCGGCAGCCTGGTCCGGCATCTGGCAGCCATCAGGTCCATAAGCCTTGTAGCCGTTGTATTTGGCGGGGTTGTGGGAGGCGGTGACCATGATGCCGGCGTTGCAGCCATAATACCTGGTGGCAAAGGAAAGGGCCGGTACCGGCATGGCTGCGTCATAGATGCGCACCTTGATGCCGTTGGCTGCCAGGACACCGGCGGCGGTTTTGGAAAACACATCACTTTTGAGACGGGTATCAAAGCTGACAGCTACAGTCTGGCTGCCGCCCTGGGTCTTTACCCAGTTGGCAAGCCCCTGGGTTGCCTGGGCGACCACATAGGTATTCATCCGGTTGGTGCCTGCGCCCAGTACACCGCGCAGTCCGGCAGTGCCGAACTGCAGGGATACAGCAAAGCGGTCCTTGATCTCATCCTCATTTCCGCGGATGCGGTTCAGCTCAGGAGCCAGGTCAGCGTCATTCAGATCTGCTGTCAGCCAGCGTTTATATTCTGCATTGTACATCGTTTATACCTCCTGTGATACAAATAAGATGATTTGGAATAGTTTACATATTTTAATATTTTATATTCGCAGCGAAAGATGAAAGTCCTGCTTTTCCCATAAAAAATCCCGATACAAAGTTGTATCGGGATTTTTTTACTGCATCTTTGAGAGGTTGTCGAATCTGGTAAAGCTCTTCTGAAAATAGAGCTTCACGGTATCCACCGGGCCGTTGCGGTGCTTGGCAACGATTACCTCTGTAATGTTTTTGTTGGTAGTTTCAGGCTCATAATAATCCTCACGATACAGGAACATGACAATATCTGCATCCTGCTCCAGTGAGCCGGATTCACGCAGATCACTAAGCATCGGCCGCTTGACCTGACGGGATTCCACGCTGCGGCTGAGCTGAGACAGGGCGATAATAGGGACATTCAGCTCTCTGGCCAGAGATTTGAGGGAACGGGAAATCTCCGCAATCTCTGCCTGGCGGTTGTCGCTGCTGTTCTTGCCGCTGCCCTGCATGAGCTGCAGATAGTCAATGATGATCAGGTCAAGGCCATGCTGGGATTTGAGGCGCCTTGCCTTGGAGCGCAGCTCATTGATCTGGATGCCGGCGGTATCATCAATATAAATCGGTGCCTTGCCGATGATCTCCGCCACTGCCAGCAGCTTCTGCCATTCTGAGCCGGGAATGCTGCCGATGCGGACCTTCTGGGAGTCCAGGCTGGCCTCGGAGCAGATCATGCGCTGCATAAGCTGGGTCTTGGACATTTCCAGGGAAAAGAATGCGACATTCTTTTTTGCTCTGATTGCCACATTGGAGGCAATGTTCAGAGTGAAGGCAGTCTTGCCCATACTTGGACGGGCCGCTACCAGAATCAAATCCGAGGGCTGCAGGCCGGAGGTCAGGGCATCCAAATCAGTAAAATCCGTCGGTATACCCGTCAGGCCGCCTTTGGATTCATAGACGCTGTTGATTTTGTCGATGGTGTCTATGACGATGGATTTGATCGGCGTGAAATCTCCGGAGCTGTGGCGGGAGGAGACATCCATGATGCGCTTTTCCGATTTGTCCAGAATGGTCGGAACATCCTCCTCGCCGTCAAAGGCCAGGGCGGTAATATCGCTGGCAGCATTGATGAGATTGCGCAGATCTGCCTTTTCCCGCACGATATTGGCATAGTATTCTACATTGGAGGCAGATGGCACTGCGTTTGCCAGCCCAGCGACAAAGCTGGGGCCGCCGACCTTTTCCAGCAGGTTTTCCTTGGAGAGCTGCTCCGAAAGGGTAACAATATCTACAGGAATATTGCTGTTGGCAAGCTGCTGCATGGTTTCAAAAACGATGCGGTGGGCATCACGGTAAAAATCCTCTCCCTTGAGGATTTCGCCGGCATCTGCCACAGCGGACTTGCGCATCAGCATGGAGCCAAGCACTGCCTGTTCCGCTTCAATATTGTTAGGAGGCACCATTTTGAGAATATCCTCCTGATTGGCCATTTGCTATTCCTCCTTTTGCAGCAGCAAATCCAAAGCCTCCTGCGCTGTGTCGATAGGAAAGATTTCCAGTCCTAAATGCTGCTTTGGTATATCCTTGGCATTTTCGGCAGGGATCAGGAGTCTGCTGATTCCTGCCTGCTTTGCACCGTATGCCTTTTCAAAGACGCCGCCCACAGGGCGCACCCGCCCCTGCAGGGAGATTTCTCCCGTGACAGCAGTATCCTGACGGACAGGCTGTCCGGTCACTGCGGAAATGATGGCGGTCAGGATGGCCGTACCGGCACTTGGGCCGTCAATATTGCCGCCGCCGATGACATTGATATGCAAATCATAATCATGGATGTCCTTGCCGGTGACCATACGGACTACGGAGGCCGCATTGAATACAGAGTCCTTTGCCATGGAGCCGGCGGTTTCGTTGAAGCGCACAGTGCCCTTGCCCTTTTCGCGGGATTCAAAGGCAACTGCTTCGATTTCAATGACGGAGCCTAAAAAGCCTGCTACGCCAAGCCCGAAAACATGGCCGACCTCACATTTTTCAGAGGCTTTTTTGGTAACATAAGGACTGAGACGGCTGATCTGGGCGACCTTGTAGATGTCACCCTTTTCAATGAGGACAGAGGACGCTTCACTGCCGGCTTCCTGTGCCGCGCCAGCGTTTCCGTCAGGCTGCACGGTGTGCTCCTGACGCGCCAGTGCCAGACTGTAGGCATCTGCCAGGATGTTGATGGCCTTGCGTCCTTCGATGGTGTATTCGCTGATAAGCTGCGCCACACTATCTGCCAGTTGGGCTGATAGCCGCTTGGCGGCATTTTTGACAATGATCTGGATGTGCTGCGGCGTCAGTGGCTCAAAGTAGATTTCTGCACAGCGGGAACGCAGAGCAGGATTGATGGAGGAGGCATCGCGGGTGGTTGCGCCAATCAGCACAAAATCCGCCGGAGCGCCCTCCTCAAAGAGCTTGCGTATATACGGCGGCACTTTTTCGTCCGTCGGGTCATAATAGGCAGACTCAAAGTAGGAGCGCTTGTCCTCCAGCACCTTGAGCAGCTTGTTTTGCAGCATGAGGTCCATTTCACCGATTTCGTCGATGAACAGGATGCCGCCGTGGGCATCTGTTACCAGCCCGGGCTTTGGCTCCGGAATGCCGGTATCAGCCAGATCCCGCCGGGCACCCTGATAAATCGGGTCATGGACGGAGCCCAGAAGCGGATTGGTCAAATCCCGGGGATCCCAGCGCAGGGTAGTGCCGTCGGTTTCCACGAAGGGCGCATCCGCCTGAAATGGCGATTGAGCACGCTTTTTGGCAGCCTCCAGCACCAGGCGGGCAGCCGTAGTTTTGCCGACTCCCGGCGGGCCGTAAAGAATCAGATGCTGAGGATAGGGGGAGCTGAGCTTTGCCAGCAGAGACTGGACAGCACGCTCCTGTCCGACAATATCCTCCAGCGCCTTGGGGCGCAGCAGCTCCATGACCGACTGGGTAAGCTGCACACTTTCCAGAGCCTCCAGCTGCTCACGCTTCTGCTGTTCCATCGGGGTTTCAGCGGACGGCTTTTCCTCCTTGAGAATCTGGCGGCGAATATCCTGCACATAATCCTGGTGATTTTCTTCCAGGCGGTCGGCTATTTTTTGCTCCAAATCCGCTTCCAGGGAACGCCGTGCCAAAATATCGGAGAGCTTCTCCGTCAGGGAGTCAAGGATTTCAGGAATTTCCTTCTCGGAGGGCACCTCCGTCAGGGTTGGATTCTCCAGCAGAATTTTCTGCAAAGCAAGGACACGCTCACCCTTGAGAGGTGAGCGCACCAGCTGCAGGGCATCCATCTTGCCGGCCTTGATGACCAGCTTGTCGGAGCCATAATATTCAACCAAAACGGTAAACACCATATCGATTTTGCGGTCCAGCTCATCCTTGGGCTTAGAATCCTCCGCCTGCTGCTCTACCGCAATTTTTGCTTCAGAGGAGTCGGTGCCCTGTTTCTTTTCTGTATCCTGACTGCTCAGATTAAAAAATTTGGCAAAGAAATTGTTCATACCTCTTCTGTAACCTCGATCTTGATGGTGCTGGTGATTTCAGGGTGCACCTTGACAATGGCTTCATAAAGGCCGGGGCCGGTGATTTCACCCTTGATGGCAATTTTTCGCTTGTCCATATCGATATGGTGCTGCTTTTTGAGCATATCGGAAACATCCTTGCCGGTGACAGAGCCAAAGAGGCGTCCGTTGGCACCGACCTTTACCGGGATCTTGACGGTGATTTTGGTGAGCTGAGCGGCCATGAGCCTGGCTTCATCAGTATCCTGGGCCTTTTTGCGCGCTGCGGAGCCTGCTTTGGCCCTGGCTACATTCAGATTGGCAGAGCTGGCCTCCTGGGCGAATTTCTTCGGCAGCAGGAAATTGCGGCCGTAACCCTCAGAAACCTCCACGATATCACCTTTATTTCCAACATTTTTAACGCTCTGTAAAAGTATTACTTTCATTTTTATCATTCTCCTCTATAAACAACTGAGTTGCTGTAATTACATCGTCATATACGGTATCCAGATCTGAGCCTGTGATTTGGGCACCGGCCACATTCTGGTGTCCGCCGCCGCCGAACTGCTCCATGATTACCTGTACATTGATGGAGCCGGCGGAACGGGCACTGATACCGACTATTTCCGGCGTGAGCTGGAATATTACCATGCTGGCCCGGACACCTTCAATGCGGAGCATTGAATCTGCCACCTGGGCGGCAATGACCTGAATATTGGACAAAGGCTCGCGGCAGACCGTGATGATCAGGCCGCCCGGCAGCATTTTGGCCTGAGCCTTGGCTTTGGCCTTGAACTGCTCGGTTTCAAAATCCGAGCGGAAGAGCTGCCGTACGGAGACCGGGTCAGCGCCGCAGCGCCGCAGGTAGGCGGCAGCATCAAAGGTACGGACGCCGGTCTGTACCGCAAAGTTCTTGGTGTCCACCAGGATGCCTGCGTAGAGAGCAGTTGCTTCTATACGGGGCAGCGTCAAATCATCGCTGAAGTAAATCAGCAGCTCTGTTACCAGCTCGCTGGTGGAGCTGGTAGCAGGCTCACTGTAGGTAAGGCGGGTATTCTTGATAAAATCGGAGCTGCGGCGGTGATGGTCAATGACAACCACATCCTTGATCCGTTCCAGCAGATCCGGCGAAGCGGTCAAATGGGGAATATGGGTGTCCACCACAAAAAGCACAGGCTTTTCCGCTGTAATATTGATCAGGCGGCTGGCGGGCAGGAACAAATCCCCATACCCTTCCTTGTCCCTGAAGGTTTCAGTGATTTTGGCAATGCCTGTGTTGAATTCACTGAGAATGATATGCACAGGCTTTTTGAGATATTTTGCCATGCGGGAGACGCCAAGGGCAGCTCCCAGGGAGTCAAAATCTTCGTTTTGATGTCCCATGATGAATACCTCGTCCGATTCCTGGATGAGTTCATAGATGGAATGGGAGATGATTCTGGCTTTGACGCGGGTATATTTTTCCACGGCCTTGGTCTTGCCGCCGTAAAACTCTGTCTTGCCCCGCTGGAGCACGGCAACCTGGTCGCCGCCTCTGCCCAAAGCCATTTCCAGCATGGAATACGCCTTGCCGCCCAGCTGGTTGATGTTCTGATGGTCAGCTACCGCAGCACCGATGCTCAGGGTAACTGACAGATGTCGGACCGGATTCTGCAGGGTCCGCACCTTGTCCAGGATGTCGAATCTTTCCTCCAGGGCCGTATCCAGGTTGCGCTTTTCCATGACGGCGATATATAAATCGTCGGATATCTTGCGCAGGAAGCCTTCAAGCTGTATCATCCAGTCAGTAATAGCCTTATTGGTCTCAAAAATCAGTGTATTCTGCTCAGTATCGTTCAGTCCCTGCAGCACATCACTGAAATTGTCGATCTGAATGTACATCAGGGTGGTGCGTGAATCAGCATGAACGCGCTTTAGTATTTCCAGGGCAGAAGCGTCCTGGATGTACAATGCCATCATGCCGTTGGGGTCCTGGGCGGTATTCACCGGGCGGTGGATGGTGTGGTAATGGATATTGTCATGCATAAAAACAATGTGGCCGCTGCGCCCCCAGATAGGCTCCAGTTCAAGCTCCGGCCAGAAATCCGCTACCGCTATGTTGTAGGTAGGTTCAATGCCGATATGCTTTTCCAGCTCTTTGTTGAACCACTGCAGCCGTCCCTCCTGGTCAACGATGAGAATAATCTGGGGCAGCTGCTCCAAAGCATAATTGGCAACGGGATTTACATTGCTGATTACCATGTGGCAGTAATGGTCAAAGCCTTCACTGCGGCGGATACAGCGTTCCCTGGCAAAGAGCAGCAGGCACAGCCAGACAATACCTGAAGCTATACCTATGTACAGGTTGTAGATGGTCAGTACCCCTGCAAGAATAAGTGCCGCAAGCAGGATAATGCAGATATCCAGCCAGGCATTCAGATTTCGTGGCATAATATTACCTCTCGGTTTCTAATAGATGTAAGCTTTTTAACGGCGCCCAAAGCGCTTCCGGTAGTCAAAGAGCATATCAAAGAGTCCGCAGACAGCCAGAAGCTGGGAGATAAAGCCGTTAAAAAATATAAACATGACAATGAGCCAGAAGAGCCAGCGGCGGATACGGCCTCTGGTCAGGCTGCTGAGTACGGCAGTTCCCTGAATAAAGCCTGCCAAAGTAGAAAATACATAAACATTCAGGGAAAGCTGCTGCAAAAGTTCAAGATTACGGGTCGTACCCCAATAAAGTCCGATCAGGGCAAAGGCAAATACATAAAGTATCACCCTTGGCAGACGCCATTCATCAAAGACCGGCAGAGCCGTGACCTGATGCCCCAGACGGTGCAGTACCTTGCCGCCTACGGCAAAGTTCAGCCAGGCGGTCAGCATGCCGCTGAGGAGAAAGACCACCGGCAGCAGGAGCATAACATAGTCCATGGATTCCATGAATTCCCGCTGCAGACGCGCCTGCTCCTGTGGATCCATCCCGACAGCTTCATACATCTGGAAGGAGGCAGCAGCAGCCTCCTTCATGGCAGCAAGCTGCTCTGTCATAGCCAGTGGATTGACGCCTGTGAGCAGCATGGTCAGACCGGCGGTCAGAAAGGTTCCCACCAGCGAGGCTGCCAGTCCGTAGAGCAGGATGCGGGAGGCAGACAGCCCTCTGTGAAAACCATAGCCCAATGCCAGGCTGGTAGGGCCGAAGGCCGCTGCCATGTGTACAGCGCTTACAGGAGAAATCACAATGGACATGATGATAGCGGCTGCGGCAATGCTGAGTACACCATACTGCATGCCGTGGCGTACAATCAGGACGATAACCGGCAGGGGCCACAGCATGGCAGCCGCAATACCGGCTACAGGCAGATATACAGCCATCAGCGCCATGATGACGGTAATGGCAACCAAAAGTCCGCTTTCAGTGGTGGATTTTACGGTAAAGCTGCGCATATAAAAACTATACTCCTTTATATTCTTAGTTGATACACCATTATAACACTTTCTCTATAATCTGGCTAGAGTGGACGCAGGGGGGAGCCTTTGGCGATTGCGGCTGGAATATTGCTATATTTTTCAGCATAAAGTATAATTTTTGTATGAAGAGCTGTGTGACTTATACTGCGGTATGGTATATGCAAAATTTCCGGGGGGATTGCCTTTAGCTGCAGACAGCCGCAAGTCTGCTTCGGCAAAGCGGCAGCCCGTGCAATGCTTTGCCGGACTATTGCGGGAAGCTCAGGCATCCCATAACCTCAGGAAAAATGTCATTGTATGCCGGAGCTTAATGAGAGCAGGCAAAGCTGTGCGTGAGTTTGGTGTCCGCTGCGTTCAATGCCGAGTGCAAGCGTCTTTTCGGAGATTTATGGGTGCTGGCGCTCAAAGAAGAAAAGTGCATGGTTCAATCAGGTATGCGTATAAAAAGTACGATATTTTACTTTGTGGCAATATAGATATTATTTCAGGAGGCAGATTTTTATGACAGAGAAGGAATTGATGAAGCTGCAGAATGGCAGTGATGTGCGCGGCATCGCACTGGAAGGGGTTGAAGGGGAGGAAGTCAACCTCAGGCCAGAGGCAGCCAATGTGATTGCGGCAGCCTTTGTAAGATTTTTGATGCAGAAGCTGCACAAGAGTGTCGGAGAGCTGAAGATTGCCATTGGGCATGATTCCCGTTTGTCTGCAGACGATCTGAAAAAAGCAGCTCTGCAGGGTGTGCTGGCCGAGGGGGCGATGGCTTATGACTGCGGTCTGGCATCAACTCCGGCAATGTTCATGTCCATTGTATTTCCGGAAACCCAGATGGATGGCTCGATTATGATTACCGCCAGCCATCTGCCTTTCAACAGGAATGGACTGAAATTTTTTACCAGGGACGGGGGACTGGAGAAAAATGATATCCTTGAGCTGCTGGCAGCCGGGGCGGAGCTGGAGGAGCGCAGCGCAGACCTGGCAGAGGCACACTCCCTGCCGCTGATCGATATTTATGCGGCCAGCCTGTGTGATAAGATCCGTCGGGGCATCAACAGCCGGGACAATTATGACAGGCCCTTGACCGGCATGCATATCGTGGCAGATGCAGGCAATGGCGCAGGCGGCTTCTTTGCATCCAAGGTGCTGGAGCCATTGGGAGCAGATACGACGGGGAGCCTTTATCTGGAGCCGGACGGCAGCTTTCCCAATCATATTCCAAATCCGGAAAATCAGGCTGCCATGGGTGCTATCCAGGGAGCTGTGCTGAGCAGCAGGGCTGACTTGGGCCTGATTTTCGATACAGATGTAGACCGCATGAGCGCTGTGCTGCCTGACGGACAGCAAATCAGCCGCAATGCCCTGATTGCCATGATGGCAGCGATTTTGGCGCCGGATTATCCGGGTAGCACGATCATAACCGATTCTGTCACCTCGGACGAACTGACGGTTTTCCTGGAGCAGGAGCTGCATTTGAAGCATCACCGCTATATGCGGGGCTACAAGAATGTCATCAATGAATGTGTCCGCCTGAACGACGCTGGTACTGTATCGCCGCTGGCGATTGAGACCTCCGGCCATGGGGCACTCAGTGAGAATTATTATTTGGATGATGGCGCTTATCTGGCAGTGAAGCTCCTGATTGCCGCCGCCAAGGCAAAGGCGCAGGGCAGAGCTCTGGCTGATCTGGTGGCAGCGTTGCAGCAGCCGGCAGAGGAAAGAGAATACCGCCTGAAAATCAAAGGAGTGGAGGACTTCCGCAGCTACGGACAGAGTGTGCTGACAGAATTTGAGGCTCGGGCAAGGGCAAAGGGCATCGAAATAGCTTCGCCTTCCTATGAGGGCGTCCGACTGGTGTTCCCGGGCGAGGGCTGGGTGCTGCTGCGGATGTCCCTGCATGATCCGAATATGCCGATGAATATGGAGAGCAGACAGCCAGGCGGCTGTGAGAAGCTGACAGCTGCAGCCAGGGAGCTGATGGACGGCTTTGAGCATCTGGATACCGGCGTCCTGGAGTGAACATCCGTATATTCCGCATCAAACTGAAAACTGAGCGAATGTCCCGGAGCTGCGGCTCCGGGACATTCGCCTTTACAGAGACAAGGCTCAGACCTGTTCGCTGCCGGTATTGGCAAAACACTATAGAAGGAAAACGAATTGACACCTGTATGCTGTAAATGCTATGATATATGAGTATAACAATGGAATGAAATATTCCGTGCTCAGGCTGTCAAGATAATCCTGAGTGCTTTGTCATGTTAACAGCGCAGGTTAGGGAGGAATTTGATTTATGATCGAACGGTATACAAATCCTGAAATGGGCAATATATGGACATTGCAGCATGAATTTGAAGTAATGCTGGATGTTGAGATTGCAGCATGTGAGGCGATGGCTGAGCTGGGAGAGATTCCAAAGGAGGCTGCCGAGAATATCCGTGCCAAGGCAAAGTTTGAGCTGCCTCGTGTAAAGGAAATTGAGAAGGTTACCAACCATGATATCATTGCTTTCCTGACCAATGTTGCAGAATATGTTGGTGAAGATTCCAAGTATATCCACAAGGGACTGACCTCCAGTGATGTCAAGGATACCGCTTTGGGCATCATGATGATGAAGTCTGCGGAGCTGATTCTCGATGATCTGAGAAAATTCCGTGAGGTGCTGGTGCGCCGTGCAGCCGAGTTCAAGCATACTGTATGTATCGGCCGTACTCATGGCATCCATGCAGAGCCTATGACCTTCGGATTGAAGCTGGCACTTTGGCTCAGTGAGGTTGACCGTGATATTGAGCGTGTAGAGCATGCCAAGAAGATGGTTTCTGTGGGCAAGCTGTCCGGTGCTGTCGGCACCTATTCCAATATCAATCCTAAAATCGAAGAGCTGGTATGCAAAAAGCTGGGCATTACGCCGGTGCCGCTGGCTACTCAGGTTATCCAGCGCGACCGTCACGCTGAATATATGACGACGCTGGCCATTGTGGCAAGCTCCTTTGAAAAGTTTGCTACTGAGATACGCAATCTGCAGCGTACTGATATCCGTGAGGCGGAGGAATATTTCTCCCCTGGACAGAAGGGCTCGTCTGCAATGCCTCATAAACGAAATCCTATCACCTGCGAGCGTGTTTCCGGCATGGCCCGCCTGGTGCGCGGCAATGCCTTGGCTTCCCTGGAGGATATTACCCTGTGGCATGAGCGGGATATTTCCCATTCCTCCGTGGAGCGTGTCATCCTGCCTGACAGCACCATCAATGTAGATTACTGCATCAGAAAGTTTACCAATATCATTGATAAGCTGCTGGTATATCCTGATGCGATGCTGGAAAACCTGAATAAGACAGGCGGCCTGATTTTCAGCCAGCGTATCCTCATTGCTCTGGTCAGCAAGGGCGTGCTCCGTGAGGACGCTTATAAGTGGGTACAGCGCAATGCGATGAAGAGATGGCTCCAGAAGGAGGATTTCCGTACCAATATCAGCAAGGATGAGGATGTTGTCAAGTATCTGACTCAGGAAGAAATTGACGAATGCTTTACGGTTGATTACTTCCTTCGTCATGTAGATATGATTATGGCCCGTTTTGGACTGTAATTGCATAGATTGATTTGAACAAACGAGGGGAGACTGCTGTATGTCGACTGTTGTAGTTTTAGGCACCCAGTGGGGTGACGAAGGTAAGGGCAAAATCGTAGATTATTTGGCACAGAAGGCAGAGACTGTTGTCCGTTATCAGGGCGGCAGCAACGCCGGTCATACTGTTGCTGTTGATGGTACAGAGTACAAGCTGCGCCTGATGCCGTCCGGTATTTTATACAAGGGAACCCTGTGTGTGGTCGGCAACGGTGTTGCCTTCAATCCAAAGGTCATGCTGCAGGAAATGGATGGCATGCTCGCCAAGGGGATTGATGTCAGCGGCGTTCGCATCAGCAACCGTGCGCATGTTGTGCTGCCGTATCATTGCGAGATGGATGGCTATATTGAGGAGCTGAAGGGCGACAACAAGGTCGGTACCACTAAAAACGGCATTGGCCCGTGCTATGCAGACAGAGACCACCGCATCGGCATCCGTGTCTGTGACTTCATTGACAGGGAAGAATTTGCCAAGCGCCTCAAGGCAAATCTCGAGCTGAAAAACCAGGAAATAGTCAAGCTCTATAACAAGGAGCCTATGGATTATGAATCCATGCTGAAGGAGTATGAGGGCTATGCAGACCGCCTGCGTCCTTATGTATGCGATACCATCGCTTTGCTCCATGACGAAATCAAGGCAGACAAGAAAATCCTTTTCGAGGGTGCACAGGCTACCATGCTGGATATCGACTATGGTACATACCCGTATGTTACCGCCTCACATCCTATTTCCGGCGGCATCGGCGTGGGTGCAGGCGTGGCACCGCGCGACATCGACAAGGTCGTGGGCGTTGTCAAGGCTTACTGCACCCGTGTTGGCGAGGGTCCGTTCCCTACGGAGCAGCTCAATGAGATTGGCGACAAGATTCGCGATGCCGGACATGAGTACGGCACTGTTACCGGCCGTCCGCGCCGTACCGGCTGGCTGGATGCCTGCATTGTGCGTTACGCCGGCATGCTGTCCGGTATTGACTATATGGCAATCACCCGTCTTGATATTTTGGACTGCATGGACGAAATCAAGATGTGCGTAGCGTATAAATACAAGGGTGAGCTGCTCAATGAGATTCCTGCCTCTTTGAAGGTGCTGGCTGAGGTTGAGCCTGTATATGAACCCTTTGAGGGCTGGAAGACTGATACAAGCGGTATGCGCAGCTATGAGGAGCTGCCTGAGAGGGCGCGTGTCTATCTGGAGCGCATGGCTGAGGTCACCGGCATTGAGGTGGGTATTGTATCTGTAGGTCCAAATCGCGACCAGACCATCGTCCTGGCCAAGGATTTGTTCTGATTTTAGAACTATCAAGGGGTTATCAGCTTGAGCGAAAAGCTGGTAGCCCCTTTTTTATCAGGTATTACCGGCGGTTTCACTGTAGGCTCTAAATTTTTATGTGTATGTAGGAGAGTTTTTATGCTTGAGTTAAAAAATGTCACTTATACAGTGACTGAGGATAAAGGCAGCAAAAATATCATTGACCATCTGGATTTGGTCATTCCCGACGGAAAATTTGTGGTGATTACCGGACCGAATGGCGGCGGCAAATCAACCCTTGCTAAAATCATCATGGGCATCAATCCGGTTTCTGACGGACAGCTGCTTTTTGATGACAGGGATATCACAGCGGCAAATATTACGCAGCGTGCTCAAATGGGCATCAGCTTTGCTTTTCAGCAGCCGGTGCACTTCAAGGGCATCAAGGTCATAGATCTGCTTCGTCTGGCGACAGGCGTCAATCTGTCCGTAGGCAAGGCCTGTGAGTATCTTTCACTGGTGGGGTTGTGTGCCAAGGAGTATATTCAGCGTGAGGTCAATGCCTCCCTTTCAGGCGGTGAGCTGAAGCGCATTGAGATTGCTACTGTGCTGGCAAGAGGCACCAAATTTTCCATCTTTGATGAACCGGAGGCAGGCATTGATATTTGGAGCTTCCAAAATCTGATTCAGGTTTTTGAGAATATCAGGAAAACAGTTCAGGGGACAGTGCTGATTATTTCCCATCAGGAGCGGATACTCAATATTGCTGACGAGATCGTGGTCATCGAAAACGGCAGAGTCGCAAAGCAGGGACCGAGGGATGAGCTGCTGCCTGAGCTTTTGGGAACTGCTTCTGCAGTCAATGCAGGCTGCAGCAGGCTGACACCTGAGAAGGGGGCGGTAAAATGCTAGACAAGATTCAAATGCAGATGCTTACCGAGGTAGCTGATCTGCACGGCGTACCGGAGGGAGCCTACAATATCCGGGTCAACGGAGAGAAGGCTGCCCGCAATACCACTGCCAATATTGACATTGCGACCAAGACTGACGGCAAAAGCGGGATTGATATACGCATCAAGGCAGGCACTAAAAATGAAAGCGTGCATATCCCTGTCGTCCTGAGCGAAAGCGGCATCAAGGAGACTGTGTATAACGATTTCTTTGTGGGTGAGGACTGCGATGTGGTAATCGTGGCAGGCTGCGGCATTCATAACTGCGGCAGCCAGGATTCCCAGCATGACGGCGTGCATCGCTTTTTTGTGGGGAAAAATTCCCGGGTACGCTATGTGGAAAAGCATTACGGCGAGGGTGACGGCAGAGGTAAGCGTGTCCTGAATCCCGTGACGGAGGTGTATCAGGAGGCAGGCAGCTATGTGGATATGGAAATGGTCCAGATAAAGGGCGTTGATTCAACCCGCCGTGTTACCAGGGCGGAACTGGCGGAGAATGCGACGATGGTTGTCCATGAGCGCCTGATGACCCATGCAGACCAAAGTGCGGAAAGCGTTTATGAGGTAGCTCTGAACGGCAGCGGTTCCAGTACCGATGTTATTTCCCGCTCTGTTGCCAGAGACAGCTCACGCCAGGTTTTTGAGGCAGCGATTATCGGCAATGCTGCCTGCAGCGGCCACGCGGAGTGTGATGCCATTATCATGGATCAGGCCCATGTAGCAGCTGTGCCGAAGCTGGATGCCAGAAATGTGGACGCAGCCCTGATACATGAGGCGGCGATTGGCAAAATAGCCGGTGATCAGCTGATCAAGCTGATGTCGCTGGGGCTTACCGAGGCGGAAGCAGAAGAGCAGATCATCGGCGGGTTCCTGCGATAAAACGGTACGCCCGGAGACTGAGAAGGGACTGCAGTATTATGTGTAAAATCTGGAGAGGTTGAAATGGTTGTACATGGTGCGGTGATCATAGAGCAGGGAGTGACCTTTGCTGTCGTAGTGGTGAAGCAGGAGGTTACCCAGTATACTGTCAGGGCGACCAGATTTCGTCATGCGCTGGCTCCCTTTTTTCCTAATATGCCTGTTATTCTCATGTCTCAGGATCGGGAGGGCAAGCCTCACTACTATGGCAGAAAAGATATTGTGGAGTTCCTCAGGACAGTGCCTTTGGACAAAATCCCTTGGAAAACCTATCATATCTATTGAGGACCAGCCGATACACGGCAGCGGCCAGCCATAAAGCTGTCCATCTGCTGAGCTTTATGTCCGGCAGCCAACAAATTCATACAGTTTAATTCCCGGAGATAAAATTGGATTATTTTCGGGAATTTTTCTTTTGGCGGATATTTTTCCATCAGCATATTGAAAAAGATTCTCAGTTATGCTATACTGTATGTGTAAATGATAATATATTTCAATTAGGAGGCTGGTGATTATGGGCAAAGGACAGTTCGAGCAACTGCTCGCCCAGCATTGTGCGCCCACCCTGGCAGGGATGAAGGCGGCCAGCATGGTGGCACTGCCGGGAAGAAGCATGGAGGATTTACAGGAATTTTTTCAGGACTATGAGCTGTGTTTTGCATGCAAGGGACTGAAGGTGCTGGAGCTGCGGCAGCAAAGTCGGCATGTCCTGCTGCTGATTTACCGTCCCGCCGTACTGCAGCGGCTCCTGCGCAGGCCTATGGCAAGGCAGATTCTTGAGGATTGCGGCTATGATGCTGCAGCTGGCCTGGATGAGCTGTTGGTGCAGCTTTGCCGGCGCATGCGGGAGGCAGAGGAATTTCCGCATGAAATCGGTTTGTTTTTGGGCTACCCGCCGCAGGATGTGGCAGGGTTTATCCGCTGCAGAGGCAGAAATTTCCGCCACTGCGGCTTTTGGAAGGTTTATAGCAACGAAAAGGCTGTGCGCAGGCTGTTTCAGTGCTATGACAGCTGCATCAAGAGAGTGTGTGACGGGCTGCAGGCAGGAATGAGCCTGCAGTCCATGATTACCGGTGCAGCATGATTAGAGGACAGGCTTTCAGGCAGCCTGCAGGAAAGAGATTTGTAAAGGAGCGGATTCAATGAAGCTGGCAGTTGTTTTTTGGAGTGGTACGGGCAATACGGAGGCTATGGCCAATGCGATGGCGGAGGGAGCACGGGAAGCCGGAGCAGATGTGGCGATTTTTACGACAGATCAGTTTACAGCGGCCCGGGTGTCTGATTTCGACGGAGTGCTTTTTGGCTGTCCGGCTATGGGCAATGAAGTTTTGGAGGAGGCAGAATTTGAACCGATGTTTGCCGGTCTGGAGAAGGAGCTTTCCGGTGTGCCGGTCGGACTGTTCGGGTCTTATGGCTGGGGCGGCGGAGAATGGATGGAGGAATGGCAGGAACGCTGCCGTGAGGCCGGGGCGAAGCTGTGTGGAAATGGCCTGATTATTCAGGATATGCCTG
>JAQUZO010000113.1 GCA_028691285.1 Anaerovibrio sp.
TGACGCTCACTGATAGTTTCCTCCCCATAGGCCTCGAAGGTTTTAGTATCCTTCTTCACCTTGCATGGATATGCGCCCAGACGCATCGTGCCGCCCTTGTCCTCTACATCAACCTGAGATGCCATCAGATCAATGACCGGATATGCGGTTTCTGAATTGAACTCCGTGCTGTGTGCATCGTTCATGCCGCAGACATGGCGGGCAAATTCGATAACAGCGCACTGCATCCCCAGACACAGCCCCAAAAACGGCAGCTTATGCTCACGGGCATACTGGATAGCCTTGATTTTGCCCTCAACGCCGCGGTCACCAAAGCCGCCCGGCACCAGAATGCCCTTGCAGCCGGCAAATTCCTCATCCATATCAAGTTCCGGATTCTCCAGCTTTTCAGAATTTATCCAATGGATCTTGATTGAAGCATCATTGCTGATGCCTGCATGATGCAGTGCCTCTGTTACAGAAATATAAGCATCCGGCAGCTCGACATACTTGCCGACCACAGCTACCTTGAC
Source organism: Anaerovibrio sp. (assembly GCA_028691285.1). Classification (GTDB taxonomy): domain Bacteria; phylum Bacillota; class Negativicutes; order Selenomonadales; family Selenomonadaceae; genus Anaerovibrio. The sequence continues at coordinate 513 of JAQUZO010000113.1, forward strand.
CTTTCGCTGAGGATTTTTTATCTTGTTGACCATCTGCGCCCAGTCTTCCATATTCACAGGACGGTAGTCCATGCCCAGCTTTTCCAGCACGATACGGTCCAAACCCTCCTCCTGCATCATCAGGGGAACCTCATAAATCGTATCAGCCGTCAGGTTTTCAATAACCGCCTTTTCCTCAACATCACAGAACAGTGCCAGCTTTGCCTTCATATCCTTGGTCAGCGGCTTCTCTGCCCGGCATACCAGAATATCCGGCTGGATGCCAATGCCGCGCAGCTCCTTTACACTGTGCTGGGTCGGCTTGGTCTTCAGCTCACCGGCAGCAGAAATATAAGGCACCAGAGTAACATGGATATACAGCACATCATTTTTGCCGACCTCTTTTTTGACCTGGCGGATAGCCTCCATGAAAGGCAGTGATTCAATATCGCCTACAGTGCCGCCGATTTCAGTGATGACCACATCAGCACCATCGTCAGCTGCCACATCATAGACACGCTGCTTGATTTCATTGGTAATATGAGGAATAACCTGCACCGTCTTGCCCAAATAATCGCCGCGGCGTTCCTTGTTCAAAACATTCCAATATACCTTACCCGCTGTAATATTGGAGCCCTTGGTCAAATTGATATCAATAAAGCGCTCATAATGCCCCAAATCCAAATCAGTCTCAGCACCGTCATCAGTGACAAAAACCTCACCATGCTGATATGGGCTCATTGTTCCCGGATCAATATTGATATACGGATCGAATTTCTGAATCGTGACCTTTACGCCGCGGTTTTTTAACAGCCGACCCAAAGAAGCAGCAGTGATGCCCTTACCAAGAGATGAAACTACGCCGCCGGTGACGAAAATATACTTTGCCATGTTTTTCCTCCTGCTCGAAATTGATTTTATCTATCCTGAACTGTCACTTAATTATCTTCCTGAATGCCCTCAAACAGCTTTTCCTCACGCTGGCGGGAATTCTTGGTCTTGTTGGCAGATGTCGAACGCGCACCACGAGCGGAGCGCTTGACCTCCGGCGGATTCCATTCAGTCAGGCCCCACTTGCCGTCACCAACATAATGGAAGCGGCTGTCCATATTTATCTGCGTATAAACCTCAGAAATCGCCTCTGCCAAAGCCTGGACATTCTTCTGCTTTTTGTTCAGTACCTCCATGATCAGGTCCTTGTAATACATAGGTACCTTGCTTTCATGCAGTACATAGGCTGCAACCTCAACATCAGAGCTTTTCAAAAAATCCACTTATAAATCTCCTCTCAAAGCCTTATTCTATCCAAATCAAATTCTCAATATCACATTACATTTTTTCCGGTGCGGATACGCCCAAAATCCCCAGGGCATGGCGAATGGTATGAGCAGTGACCGTTACCAGCGCCAGACGAGCTTCTGCCAGCTCCTCATCCACCCCCAGAATGCGGCACTGGTTATAGAAGCTGTGGAAGCACCCTGCCAGCTCATAGGCATAACGGGCAATGCGCTGAGGTGCATACTCTGCTGCGCCCCGCTCAATTTCCTCCTCATACTCCTGCAGCTTATTGATGACAGCAATCTCCGCCGCATCAGTCAGAAGCTGCAGCTTCGGCTCAGCCCCGAGCTGCAGCTTATTCTCCGCCGCCTGGCGGAAGATGCTGCAAATCCTGGCATGGGCATACTGGATATAGTACACAGGATTTTCATTGGACTTTGTCTTTGCCAAATCAAGATCAAAGTCCAGCTGGCTGTCCATAGAGCGCATGATAAAGAAATATCTTGCCGCATCGGTGCCAACCTCCTCAATCAGCTCAGCCAGAGTAACGGTCTGCCCGGTACGCTTGCTGAGCTTGACCAGCTCGCCGCCTCTCAGCAAGCGAACCATCTGCAGAAGCAGCACATCCAGATTATCTGCATCATATCCCAAAGCGCTGACTGCCGCCTTGACACGGCAGATATAGCCGTGATGGTCTGCGCCCCAAATGTTGATGACCCTGCCAAAGCCACGGTCAAATTTATCCTTGTGATACGCAATATCAGCCGCCAGATATGTAGGCACTCCATTATCACGAATGACAACTCTGTCCTTGTCATCGCCGTACGCAGTGGATTTCAGCCACAGCGCACCATCCTTTTCGTAGATTTTGCCGTTTTTCTGCAAAACCTCCACAGCCGTCCGTACCTTGTCAGGATGCAGCGTCCGTTCACTGAACCACACATCGAAACGGCAGTTGAATGCCTCCAAATCTTCCTTGAGGGCAGCCAGTTTTTCCTGCAGTGCCAGCTCCTTGAAGATATCCATGCGCTCATCATCAGTCATCGTCAGATACTTCGTTCCATCCTTTTTGATGATCCGCTGGGCCGTGTCGACAATATCACTGCCATGATAGCCGTCCTCAGGGAAGTCCTGCTCATCCGCCCTGCCCAAAAGCTCCAGGTAACGATGGTTGACAGACCTGGCAAGATTGTTGATCTGGTTGCCTGCATCATTGATATAATATTCACTGGTTACAGGATAGCCTGCCGCCCGCATGACATTGACCAAAGCACTGCCGGCAGCAGCACCTCTGCCATGCCCCACATGCAGCGGACCGGTAGGATTGGCACTGACATACTCAACCTGTACCGGCGGCATGTCCTTTGCCGGAAGCTGTCCGAAGCTGTCACCTTTGGCAAGGATTGCCGCCAGCCCATCATACAGAATATTAGACTTCAGGTAAAAATTGATAAAGCCGGGACCTGCAATCTCGATCTTTTCCAGCCAATCTCCCTGAATACGCTTCTGCAGCTCCTGCGCAATCATCCTTGGATTCAGATGAAAAGCCCTGGCAGACTGCATGGCTATATTAGTGGCAAAATCGCCCAATTCCTTCTTCGGCGGAACCTCTAAAACAATATTTGGCAGCTCAGCCTCTGGAAACACGCCATCCTTGATGGCAGCCCGCGCTGCAGCTTCAATGCTATTCAACAGTATTTCCTTAATTTCCAATCCTATAGCCTCCAAATCATTTATCTGCCAGACAAACCATCATGCTTGCTCAGCTTTTATTTCCAAATCATATTCACCGACATGGGCACCGTTCGCCTGCAGGGAATACCTCAGCCTGACAGAACCTGCACCCTCGCCAAAATCCACCTGCAGGCTGCTGGTGTGCATCACCAGCTCAATGGTTCCGTACGGCGTATGGTAATCTGCCCTGGTTTCTACGCCAGGCACAAAACGCTGATCAGAGCGGAACAGTCCGCGGCGCATAATCAGCAGCTCATCAGCCGATGCCTTTATAGTAGTAGGCACCTCATGTCCGGCAGCCAGATGGCTGTCCAGGTAGCGAAGATAGTGTCTGCCGCCTTTAAAAGCGTACTGGCCCTGCAGGCGGTGATGGATATTCTCTGCTTCGCCGTCAGGTGCTTTCTGCCTGGCTTTTATCGTAATATTTACGCTGTCCAAAGTTTTCAGGCTCCTTATTTTCAGCTTACAAATGTTCTATTTTTTACTTCAAACAAAACTATACATTATTATAAACTAAACGGCGTAAATTGCCAATAGATAAAAACAAAAAAAGGAACCGCCGCACGCGATTCCTTCAGAGACTACTCTACCGCAATATCAATTTCTACTACATGGCCCTCAAAATCCATCGCTACAGTCAGGAACTGTCCGCTGCTGATGCGCAGGCTGGCGCCTGTGCCGACTTCAGACTTGGTGTAGAGATGTCTACCTCCTTGCCCAGAACAGCCAGGTTGGTGGCAGCCGTTGCCGTCAGCATATTGGCCATTTCGGAAATGGCGCTCTGTGCCATCTCATCAAAGGCTGCAACAGGCATTCCCATCATCATGGTGGAAGCAATGAACTTAGCCGTTTCCTCATCCATGTTATATACCACATTGCCGCGAATTTCCTTAGTGAAGCCTACCAGCACAGATACACCAAGGCTGGCAATATGCTTATCCTTCAGTCCCATACCAGACCGTTCCGGAA
>JAQUZO010000016.1 GCA_028691285.1 Anaerovibrio sp.
CTGGATGTGCCAGTCCTGGCTATGGGCCTGAAAAATGTGGTGATTTCGGCATCTCCAGAGGGGATTTTGGTCAGTGACAAGGAACAGAGCGCTTATATCAAGCCTTATGTGGATGATATTCAGCAGCAGGTGATGTTTGCAGAAAAAAGCTGGGGCAGCTATCAGGTGCTGAATGTGGAAACGGACAGCCTTACTGTATTGGTTACCCTGAATCCGGGGCATAGCATGAATTATCACAGCCATCAGTACCGGAATGAGGTATGGACGGTAATTTCCGGCCATGGGCATGCTGTCATTGATGATAAGGTGCAGAATGTCAGGACAGGTGATGTACTCACCATGCAGGCTGGCTGTAAGCATACCATTTTTGCGGATATTGAGCTGAAGCTGATTGAGGTGCAGCTGGGGCCGAATATTTCTGTGACTGACAAGCAAAAGCATGAATATCTGCTCAATACCAAATGCTTTGGCGGCGCAGATATTCGCGGACTGTACCCTGAGCAGGTAAATGAGGAAATGGCCTATCGTATCGGACGGCATTTTTCTGAGATTTTACGGGCTCAGGACAGAGCAGCGGGTACATTTGACGGCAAAAAAGAAGTGGGGCCTGCTCGCCTGCGAGTGGCAGTAGGTCATGATGTCCGTCTGTCTGGGGAGTCTCTGCAGAAGGCCCTGGTGCATGGACTGCTGGACTCAGGCTGCCAGGCAGTGGATATCGGACAATGTGGTACGGAAATGATTTATTTTGCAACGGCTCATTTAAAGCTGGATGGTGGCATTATGATAACCGCCAGCCACAATCCCAAGGGCTATAATGGCTTTAAACTGGTAGGGGCTGATGCGAAGCCGGTTTCCAGAGACAGCGGACTCAGGCAGCTGGAGCAGCTCTGTACCGGTGATGGAGGCAGTCTGCCGCATGCTCATACGGGAATTGGCAAAGGCAGCAGTGCCCAAGTGGTACGGTACGATATTTTGCCTGAATATATTGAGCATCTGCTCAGTTATGTGGATTTGAGCGCTGTCAGACAGGCAGTTTCCAGACGCAGGAAGCCTTTTAGAGTGGCTGTCAATGCAGGTAATGGCGGTGCTGGCAGGATAATCGACGAGCTGGAGAAAAGACTGCCTTTTGAGTTCATCAAAGTGAATAATGAGCCGGATGGAAATTTCCCCAATGGTGTGCCGAATCCCATCCTGAATGAAAATCGTGAGGCTACAGCTAAGGTTGTGCGCCAGACGGGGGCAGATGCAGGCATTGCCTGGGACGGTGATTTTGACCGCTGCTTTATGTTTGATGAAGCAGGCTGTATGATTGAAGGCTATTACATGGTAGGCTTTTTGGCGGAAGCCTTTTTGCAGAAAAATGCCGGCGCAAAAATTATCCATGATACGCGGGTATATTGGAATACGCAGGATATTTGCCTGGCAAATGGCGGTGAGGCTGTGCTGCAGCGCAGCGGCCATTCGTTTATCAAGGAAAAAATGCGGCAGACGGATGCTGTTTACGGCGGAGAGATGAGCTCACATCATTATTTCAAGGATTTTTCCTATTGTGACAGCGGCATGATTCCCTGGCTGCTTGTTTTGGAACAAGTGGTACAAAATGGGCAGCCGCTTTCCAAGCTGCTGCAGGCAAGAATGGATATGTATCCTTGCAGCGGAGAAATCAATACCAGGGTGGACAGCATGGCAGAGGCGGAAATGCTTTTATCCCGGGCAGAAGCACATTATGCCGATGCGGCCATTGACCATGTGGACGGACTGTCTGCTGCTTACGAGGACTGGCGCTTTAATCTTCGTAAATCCAATACTGAGCCGGTGATACGGCTGAATGTGGAAACAAGGGGCAATAAGGCTCTGCTGAAGGAAAAGACCTGTGAGCTGTTGGATTTGCTGCGCAGTCATTCGCAGTAATATTATCCTGCTGGTTGTGTGCTTCTACAGCCAGCACATTAAAAACAAAAAAATACCCCTGAGGCTTTAGCCAGGCATATCCAAGCTGCCGAGGCTTTTCTCAGGGGATTTTTATTGCGTATATTTTATTTTGTGCTGTGCTTAGCTTCAATGAAAGCCGTCAGCTCATCCAGCCAGGCACTGGCATCAATTTCTGCAATTTTGCCGTTGTCACTGGCAGCGGCAAGGGCAGGATTGATAGGCAGCTGGACAGCTGTCTGGATATCGTGCTTGGCAGCCAGCTCATCAATATGGCTGCTGCCGAAAATCTGATGCTTTTCGTGGCAGGAAGGGCACTCAAAATATGCCATGTTTTCCACCAGGCCGAGGACAGGGGTTTTGGTCATGCCAGCCATTTTGACTGCTTTCTCCACAATCATGCCAACCAGCTCCTGAGGCGAGGTTACAACTATGATACCGTCAATCGGCAGAGACTGGAAAACTGTCAGGGGAACATCACCGGTGCCGGGCGGCATATCCACGAACATGTAATCAATCTCTCCCCAGCAGACATCAGTCCAGAATTGCTTTACCGTATTGGCAATGATGGGGCCGCGCCAGACCACCGGGTCAGTTTCATTGGGGAGCAGCAGATTGACAGACATAATCCTGGTGCCGTTCTCTGCTGTTGCCGGAATCAGACCGTTTTCATTTCCTACTACCTTATAGGAAACTCCGAACATGCGCGGGATGGACGGGCCTGTGATATCAGCATCCAGAACGGCAGCCTGGTAGCCCTTTTTCTGCATGGCACAGGCCAGCAGTGAGGTTACCATGGATTTTCCGACGCCGCCCTTGCCGCTGACAACGCCAATCACCTTTTTGACATGTGATTCCGGGTTGGCTTGCGCCAAAAGGCTTCTTTCGCCGCAGTCCTCTCCGCAGCTGGCACAGTCGTGGTTGCATTCTTCACTCATATTAAAACCTCCAGTCGATGAACTATTGAGTTGGGGAACATTTGGTGCTGTATGTGCTTTGGAGCATGTACAGCACCGCAAATACAGCTTGGCTGTTTATAATTTGTATTTTTTATACAAACTGTTTACAGTATATCATTTTTTTGTTGATATGTGCATTTTTTGTATGATAAATTATACGGAAAAAGTATTTGACTTAAAGTTAGCTTTAAGTGATATCTTTATGGCAGCTCATGAGAGATATTATAATTGTCTTATTGGCTGTCACGCTGATAGCCGCATACATAGGAGGTCGATTTTATGGCAAATAAAGAGAATGGCAGGAAATTTACCAGATATAAGCTGCTGGGTATTGCGGCGGGCGTATTCATTGCAGTGGGAATAGTGCTGGCCGGTCTTTGGGCGGCTGAGAAGAACTGCGATGCAGCTGTGCAGGAGCTGCCTGGTGTCAAATTTGTGCGTCAGGTTGTTTCTCAGGACAATCAGACTGGCAGAACGGTGATGTGGCAGACAGAAAAGCCCATGAACGCACCCGGAGTGGAGTATCGCTTGTTTGGAGACGGCGCTGGTGACAGCAAAAAAGTTGCTGCCAAGGCTGAAAATTTTACAGATGATGGCGTAACGGTAACTTTGTATACTGCGGAATTAACAGGGCTGCCTCAGGGCAAGCAGCTTGAATATCGTATTATAGGCAGCGATGGGGCAGGACCGTGGCATTCTTTGCAATTGGATGCAGGGAAAGGCTTTTCGGCCTTGATTTTTCCTGATTCGCAATCCAATAATTACAGCGGCTGGAAAAGCTTGGCCCAGGGAGCAGCCGAGCGTCATCCTCAGGCAGAGTTTTTCATCAATATGGGAGATCTAGTAGACAATGGGGAGGACCATAGGCAGTGGACAGCGTGGCTTGACTCTGTCGAGGGGATAATCGACAGAATTCCTGTAGCTCCTGTGATGGGCAACCATGAAACCTATAATATGGATTGGAAGGTGCGCCAGCCTGCAGCTTATTTACAGGAATTCGCCGTACCGGGAAATGGCAGCAGCCAGTACAATAGATTTTATTATTCCTATGATTATGGGCCGGTGCATTTTATCGTGCTGAATACACAGCAGGGTGAGCTGGAGGAGCTGTCTCCGGAGCTTTTGGCAGAGCAGATTGCGTGGTTCAGGCGGGATGCAGCTGCATCGGCCAAGCCTTGGAAGGTAGTTTTAATGCACAAGGATCCATTGCAGTACCGAATCCACAATCGCCCTGAGCGGACAGAAGGATTTTCTGAGGAGGGACAAATCTGGATGCCGCTTTTTGATGAAGTGGGGATAGATGCGGTTTTGTCAGCCCATCTGCATACCTACCGCAACCGTGGACACATAAAGAATTTCCAGCATGCTGCTGATGGGCCTTTGTACATTTTGACCGGTGTAGCGGGAAATGTGCGTTATCCTGGTTTGTGGATTGACCATGCACTGGATGAGTATGTGGCACCCCAGCCGGAGACGGACAACTATATGGTTATGGAAGCCTCTCAGGAGGAATTGAACTTCTTTGCCTATCTGTCTGATGGCACACTGCTGGACCATGCCGTTGTCAAGCATTGACAATGTAGCAATAAGAATTTTCATGTTGCTTAAAACGGAAAAATTTGTTATACTATATCCGTTGCGGTTGTAGCTCAGCTGGATAGAGCATCTGCCTCCTAAGCAGGGGGTCGCGCGTTCGAATCGCGCCAATCGCACCATAAGAAAATAAAGCCTCCCTGATGATGTGTCTGCTGTCTGTGTGACAGGTTCATATCATTGGGGAGGCTTTTTGTATTTTCTGGTGTCCGCACAAAATGCTTTGCATTGGGCGGGCAGATCATTGCTATGGCAGATTCAAGCCGGATTTCTAGTCTGCTGTCTGAGGGCCGGGCAGAGGATAAGCTCCCTCCAACCGCAGCAGTGCTTCTTTGGTGTCAATGCCGCCTGCATAGCCGGTCAGGCTGTTATCACTGCCAATGACCCGATGGCAGGGCACGATGATGGAAATTTTGTTGCGCCCCACGGCACCGCCTACTGCCTGGGCGGACATCCGTGCAAGCCCCTGTCCGGCAGCGATTTTTCGGGCAATTTCTCTGTAGGTGACTGTTTTGCCATAGGGGATTGTCTGTAATATTTCCCATACCTTCAGCTGAAAGGGGGTGCCGAGCATGTGCACCGCAGGCATAAAATCCGGTCTTTGACCGGCAAAGTAGCTGTCCAGCCACCGTTTGGCATCAGCCAAAACAGGCACATCCCCGGTCTCGTATTCAGGGGCTGTGCAGGCGGGGTAAAATTTTTGGTTTTCAAACCATAAGCCCGTCAGCCCGATATTGTCCGCAGCTAAAAGAATTTTGCCCAAAGGGGATTGATAGGTCGTGGTATATTGCATAGCTGTACCTCCTTAAAATCGGCAGCTTGCCGCATATCTGCCCAGACTGTTATTTTTGGCAGGCAGAGTAGCCCACCCTGCAGAAATTTTCATAATGCTGCGGCAGCAAAACTTTTTCCATCATATCCTGATATTACCATAATATTAACATACAAAACTCTGTTGGAGAAGCAGGCGGGCAAAACTTATGCAATTTGCTGCCTGCTTTTTTGCTGCCAGGCTTTCAGGCAGCGATTCTGTGTCTGTTTTGCATGGAGCGGCCTGCTGCCTGCCGGTTAATTTTTAATATTTTCAGTATTGACTTGGAAAATTGCCGTCATCTTTACAAAGATTTAATATGATATTCTTTTTGTTAATTCCGTTTTTAGCACAGCAATGTTAAAATATTGAATATAAAGGGAGGCTGACAAACAGGAAAGCTGTCAATACAGGCAAAATAAGTTTACAATAAAAACAGGGTTTATATATGCGGTGTTTTCAGGTGGTGGAATTTTGGCCGGCATCTGGAGCGGTTCAGCGGGAGGACGGTATATGGATATTCTGGTTGGCTTGATTGGGTTGAGCGCGGCAGCGCTGCTGCTCTATTATGTTTATATCTTGATGAAGGGAGATTCTCAGTCATGAGTACAGTGCTGCAATACATACTTTATCTTGTACTTTTGGTAATTTTAGCGATTCCTCTGGGAAAATATATCCAAAAGGTCATGGAGGGGGAAAAAACATTTTTATCCCCGGTGCTCATTCCCTGGGAAAATACTGTATACAGGATATTGGGCATTGACCGGTCAGACCAGATGAGTTGGCAGAAGTATCTGCTTTCCGTGGCTGCTTTTTCCGGTATCGGCTTTGTTTTTCTGTTTTTACTGCAGCTTTTTCAGGGGTACCTGCCGGGAAATCCTCAGAATATGGCAGGCATAAAATGGGATTTGGCCTTTAACACGGCAGCCAGCTTCATTACCAATACCAACTGGCAGGCGTACAGCGGCGAGGCCGCTATGAGCTATCTTACTCAGTCTTTGGGATTGGCGGTGCAGAATTTCGTATCGGCAGCTGCCGGCATGGCAGTGCTCTTTGCCCTGATCAGGGGCTTTATGGGGATACAAACGGACGGCCTTGGCAGTTTTTGGGTGGATATGACCAGAATCATCATCCATATATTGCTTCCTCTGAATCTTGTTATTTCCCTGCTGCTGGTGGGAGGCGGCGTTATTCAGAATTTTAGGGGCGCGGAGAGTGTACCGCTGCTGGAGCCTGTTGCGGTGAGCGCGGAGGGAGAAATCCTCAGCAACGCACAAATCAATCTGTCAGACAATACAGTAACTGTCGGCGGCAAAATCATCAAGGATGCAGAGATTGTCACAGAGGAATTTGTTCCCATGGGGCCTGCTGCTAGTCAGATTGCCATTAAGCAAAGCGGCACGAACGGCGGAGGCTATACAGGCGTCAATTCTGCCCATCCGATGGAAAACCCCAACGCCTTTACCAATCTGGTGGAGATGCTTTCCATTTTGCTGATTCCTGCTGCCCTCTGCTTCACCTTTGGGCACGGGGTAAAGAATATCAGGCAGGGCAGAGCCATTTTCACGGCTATGTTTATCTGTCTTCTCCTGGCGCTTGGCTCGATTGCTCTCAGTGAGCAGGCAGCCACACCTCAGCTGGCGCAGGGAGGAGCGGTCAATCTCTCAATGGCTGATCAGGCAGGGGGCAATATGGAAGGCAAGGAAAGCCGCTTCGGCATTGCCTCATCCGCTTCCTGGGCTGCTTTTACCACAGCTGCTTCCAACGGCTCCGTCAACTCCATGCATGATAGCTATACACCGCTTGGGGGCATGGCGGCGATGCTGCTGATGCAGCTGGGAGAGGTGATTTTTGGCGGTGTCGGCTGCGGTTTGTACGGTATGCTGTCCTTTGCCATTTTGACGGTGTTCATCGCAGGACTGATGGTGGGCAGGACACCGGAGTTCCTCGGCAAAAAAATCGAGCCCTATGAAATGAAATGGGCCGTGCTGGTGTGCCTGGCAACGCCGATGGCAATTCTCACCGGCAGCGGTATTGCGGCAATGGTGCCAGAGGTGGCGGCAAGCCTTGCCAACAGCGGTGCCCACGGCTTTTCGGAGCTCTTGTATACTTATTCCTCCTGCGGCGGCAATAATGGCTCTGCCTTTGCAGGCTTTAGCGCCAATACGATATTTTTGAATGTTTCCCTCGGCCTGGTGATGCTTTTTGCCCGTTTCCTGCCTATTGCGGGGACGCTGGCGATTGCCGGAAGCCTGGCAGGCAAAAAGAAGGTTGCTGCCACAGCAGGTACCCTTTCCACCACCAACGGAATGTTCATCTTTCTGCTGATTTTCATTATTTTGCTGGTAGGGGGACTGAGCTTTTTTCCGGTGCTGGCTCTTGGTCCGCTGGCAGAATTTTTTACGCAGGCTATTTAAGGAGGCACTGTTATGTCATCAAGAAAGCAGAATGCTTTTGCCGATAAGAGGATGCTCGGCACAGCCGTCAAGGATTCCTTCCGCAAGCTGAGTCCTCGGAAGCAGACAGAAAATCCTGTCATGCTGCTGGTTTATATATCAGCTGTCCTCACGACCCTGCTGTGGACTGTATCCTTGTGGGGGATGCAGGATGCAGCCAGCGGTTATACGCTGGCTATTGCGGTCATTCTCTGGTTCACCTGCCTGTTTGCCAATTTTGCCGAGGCGATTGCCGAGGGGCGGGGCAAGGCACAGGCCGCTTCGCTGCGGGCTGCCAAAAAGGATGTGGAGGCGCATAAAATCCCCTCACTGACGCAGAAGGAGCAAATTGCGGCAGTATCCTCTGCCGATCTGAAGAAGGGGGATTTGGTCATCGTCAGGGCTGGAGAACAGATTCCCAATGACGGTGAGGTCGTGGAAGGTGCGGCTTCGGTGGATGAAAGTGCCATTACCGGCGAATCGGCTCCTGTTATCCGTGAGGCTGGGGGAGACCGCAGCGCTGTGACCGGCGGTACAACGGTGCTCTCAGACTGGCTTGTAGTGCAGGTTGTCAATGAGGCAGGGGAGAGCTTTCTGGACAAGATGATTGCTATGGTGGAGGGGGCGGCCCGCAAAAAGACGCCCAATGAAATTGCCCTGCAGATTTTCCTGGTGGCGCTTTCGATTATCTTCATCCTGGTCACGATGTCCCTTTATGCCTATGCTGTCTTTTCAGCGAAGCAGGCGGGTATTGACAACCCTATTTCGGTGACCACTTTGCTGGCACTGCTGGTCTGTCTGGCACCTACCACTATTGGAGCGCTGCTTTCTGCTATCGGCATTGCCGGTATGAGCCGCCTGAATCAGGCGAATGTGCTGGCCATGAGCGGCAGGGCAATCGAGGCGGCCGGGGATGTGGATATCCTCATGCTGGATAAAACAGGCACGATTACCCTGGGAAACCGTCAGGCTCACGCCTTTCTTCCTGTAGACGGCACCAGTGAGCAGGAGCTTGCCGGTGTGGCCCAGCTTTCTTCTTTGGCTGATGAAACCCCGGAGGGGCGGAGCGTGGTCATTCTGGCGAAGGAAAAATATGGCCTTAGAGAGCGCAGCCTGCAGGACAAGAAAATGACCTTTATTCCCTTTACTGCCAAGACCCGTATGAGCGGTGTCGATTTTGACGGCAATGAGGTCAGAAAAGGGGCTGCTGAAGCCATGCAGCGGTATGTAACCCAGGCGGGAGGGATTTATTCCCAGGAGTGTGACAGCGTTGTCAGGAAGGTTGCCGGACAGGGAGGCACGCCTCTGGTGGTTGCCCAAAACCACAAAATCCTGGGCGTGATTTATCTCAAGGACATCATCAAGCAGGGGGTGCAGGAAAAGTTTGCCGATCTCAGAAAAATGGGTATCAAGACCATTATGATTACCGGTGACAATCCGATGACTGCGGCGGCGATTGCTGCCGAGGCAGGCGTGGATGATTTTTTGGCAGAAGCGACGCCGGAAGGCAAGCTGCAGATGATTCGGGATTTTCAGGCCAGGGGACATCTGGTTGCCATGACCGGCGACGGCACCAATGATGCACCTGCCCTGGCTCAGGCCGATGTGGCTGTTGCCATGAATACAGGCACCCAGGCGGCAAAGGAGGCGGGCAACATGGTGGATTTGGATTCATCGCCCACCAAGCTGATTGAGATAGTCCGTATCGGCAAGCAGCTCCTGATGACCAGAGGCAGCCTGACCACCTTTTCCATTGCCAACGATGTGGCTAAATATTTTGCCATTATCCCGGCGCTGTTTTTGGGGCTTTACCCGGGGCTGGCGGCGCTGAATGTCATGGGACTGCATTCTCCGCAAAGCGCGGTTCTCTCGGCGATTATCTACAATGCACTGATTATCGTTGTGCTGATTCCGCTGGCGTTGAAGGGGGTAGAATACCGGGAGGTACCGGCAGGCAGGCTGCTTTCACGCAATCTGCTGATTTATGGGCTGGGCGGCCTGGTCGTTCCCTTTGTCTGCGTGAAGCTGATTGATGTGCTGCTGGTTATGCTGGGTCTGGCATAAGGAGGATTTGTGATGAGAATGTTCAAGGATGTCCTGCCGCGGGCAGCGATGCTGTTTGTGATTTTTACAGTGGTCTGCGGTGTTGTCTATACGGTTATCGTGACCGGGCTGTCCCAGTTGATTTTTCCTTTTCAGGCCAATGGCAGCATTATCATGGCTGCAGGCAGTAGGTACGGTTCAGAGCTGCTGGGGCAGCAGTATACTGATGAGGGGCACATGTGGGGACGCATTATGAAGCTTGATACAGCTGTCTACAGGGACAAAGAAGGCAGAAGGCTGATGTATGCCGTGCCTTCCAACCTCAGTCCGGCCAGCGATGAATACAGGACGCTGGTCGCTGAGAGGGTGTCAAAGCTCCGTCAGGCAAACCCGGAGATGGGGGAGGCTCCGATTCCTGTTGACCTCGTTACCTGTTCAGGCAGCGGTCTGGACCCTCATATCTCTCCGGCGGCTGCCAGGTATCAGGCTGCCCGCCTGGCCAGGGCCCGCAATATTTCAGAGGAAAAGGTGCAGAAGATTATTGACCAGTGCACTGACGGCAGATTCTTAGGGGTATTTGGTGAAGAGCATGTGAATGTTCTGGAGGTTAATCTGATGCTGGACGGTGTTTTGCCGCTTCAGGAAGCAAGTTTATGAAATTTCAATTCTATCAGTAAAATATTTTGCTGGAAGATGTTTTCAGGTAAAATATTTTTACAGGAGGAGGCGGGCTGATGGGGGAAAACAGGCAGAATCCGGATGAGCTGCTGCGGATCATCCGCAGGGAGGAGGAGCAGCAGACAAGGGGGCAGCTGAAAATATTTTTTGGCTATGCAGCCGGAGTCGGCAAGACCTATGCTATGCTTCAGGCCGCTCAGGCCGCACGGCGACATGGAATAGATGTGGTGGCAGGCTATATTGAGCCGCATCCCCGTCCTAAGACAGCAGCGCTTTTAAAGGGATTGGAGCGTTTGCCGCCGCTGGAGATAAACCATAATGGCATTGTGCTCAGGGAATTCAATCTTGATGCAGCGCTCAGCAGAAGGCCTCAGCTGCTTCTGGTGGATGAGCTGGCCCATACCAATGCAGAAGGCTGCCGCCATGCCAAGCGCTATCAGGATGTGGAGGAGCTGCTCAAGGCCGGCATCAATGTCTACACGACGGTCAATGTGCAGCATATCGAGAGCCTGAATGATGTGGTTGCTTCGATTACGGAGGTCCTGGTGCGGGAGCGCATTCCGGATTCTGTATTCGACAATGCAGATCAGGTGGAGCTGGTGGATATTGAGCCGCAGGATTTGCTGGACAGGCTGAAGGAGGGGACGGTTTACCGGGAAAACCAGGCACAGCGGGCAGCAGAAAATTTTTTTACTGCCGAAAACCTCACTGCCCTGCGGGAAATTTCCCTCAGGCGCTGTGCCGACCGGGTGAACCTGCTGACAGAAAATGCTCGCATCAAGAGCAACAGAAGCTATCATACGGATGAGCACATTCTGGTGGGGCTTTCCTCCTCTCCTTCCAATGCCAAAATCATCCGCACTGCGGCAAGAATGGCAAGTGCCTTTCGGGGAGCGTTTACGGCATTGTTTGTTGAAACCCCGGATTTTCCTGTGATGTCTGAGGAAAATAAAAAGCGTCTGCGCTCCAATATCCGGCTGGCACAGCAGCTTGGGGCCAAGATTGAAACGGTGCATGGGGAGGATATTCCCTTTCAGATTGCGGAATTTGCCCGTCTGTCCGGGGTATCTAAAATAGTCATTGGCCGCAGTGCCGCTACGAAAAGGCATTTATTCAGCCAGCCGACCCTGACAGAAAAGCTGATTGCCAATGTGCCGAATCTGGATGTGCATATCATTCCGGATATGGTTGCCGGTACTGCTGCCTATCATCCGAAAAGAGCCAGGGGAGACGGGGGTTTTGTTTTTTCTGCTGCTGATATCCTGAAATGTCTGGGCTGTCTGCTGGTATCCAGCCTTTTGGGCATGGTTTTCTGGCGGCTGGGCTTTGATGATGCCAATATCATCATGGTGTATCTTTTGGGGGTTCTGGTTGCCTCGGTGACTACGAGCAATCAGGTGTACAGCCTGGTTTCCTCCGTTATCAGCGTCCTGGTATTCAATTTTTTGTTCACGGAGCCAAGGTTTACGCTGCAGGCACATGCTCCGGATTATCCGGTCACCTTTGTGGTCATGTTTCTGGCGGCCTTTCTGACAGGCTCGTTGGCAATCCGTCTGAAGCGTCAGGCGAGGCAGGCGGCAAGCGCAGCCTGGCGCACCAAGGTCTTGTTTGACACCAATCAGCTGCTGCAGCAGGCGGGGAGCCGTGAAGATATTGCGGCGGCGGCGGCCCGGCAGCTGCTCAAGCTGTTGGGGAGGGATATTGTATTTTATCTTGCTGAGACAGATGGGCTGGGCAGGTCCCGTATTTTTCCTGCCTCAGAGGAGCCGGTGGATGAGGGCTGCATCTCGGCCAATGAACAGGCGGTGGCAGACTGGGTGTACAGGAACAACAAGCACGCCGGTGCTACCACAGAGACTCTTGCCAATGCCAGATGCCTGTATCTGGCGGTACGCATCAACAGCAAGGTATATGGGGTTGTGGGCATTGTGATAAACAATCAGCCTCTTGATTCCTTTGAAAACAGTATCCTGCTGTCTATTTTGGGAGAATGTGCGCTGGTACTGGAAAATGAGAAAAACACCAGGGAAAAGGAGGCAGCGGCGGTGCTGGTCAAAAATGAGCAGCTGAGGAGCAGTCTGCTGCGGACGATTTCCCATGATTTGCGCACGCCTCTGACCTCCATATCAGGCAATGCCAGCAATCTTCTGTCCAATGGGGCCTTTTTTGACGAGGCTGCCAGGAAGCAGCTTTACACGGATATCTATGATGATGCCATGTGGCTGATCAATCTGGTGGAAAATCTGCTGGCCGTCACCAGGCTGGAGGAGGACAAGCTGAACCTTCGCCTGTCAGAGGATTTGCTGGAGGATGTTATTGCAGAAGCCCTGCGCCATATCAACCGCAAAAGTGCGGAACACCATATTGCGGTGGAAAGCAGAGAGGATTTTCTGCTGGCTAAAATGGACAGCAGGCTCATTGTGCAGGTGATTGTCAATATTGTGGATAATGCCATCAAGTACACGCCGCCAGGCTCTCATATTGTGATTCGGATGGCAAGGCAGGGCAGCAGGGCGGTTGTATCAATTGCAGATGATGGGCCAGGTATTCCGGACGAGGTGAAGGCGAGGGTATTTGATATGTTCTATACCGGAGCGAATACGGTTGCTGACAGTCGCCGCAGCCTGGGGCTGGGCTTATCCCTGTGCAAATCCATAATCAATGCCCACGGCGGGGAAATCACAGTTTCGGACAATGTTCCCCAGGGCAGTGTATTTACATTTACCTTACCTGAAGGAGAGGCAAAGATTCATGAATAAACCATTGATTTTAGTTGTGGAGGATGACCCGTCGGTCAAAAATCTGATGACGACGACCCTGAAGGCGCATGGCTATCGTTATCTGGCGGCTGTCAGCGGGGAAGCGGCGATTTTGGAAGCATCCTCTCATAATCCTGATATTGTGCTGCTGGATTTGGGGCTGCCGGATATGGATGGAATCGAGGTCATCAAAAAAATCCGCACCTGGTCAAGTATGCCCATCATTGTCATCAGTGCCCGGTGTGAGGATACTGACAAAATTGAGGCCCTTGATGCCGGTGCGGATGATTATCTCACTAAGCCCTTTTCGGTGGAGGAGCTTTTGGCAAGGCTGCGCGCCACTCAAAGGCGGTTGGCTATGCTGCAGCAGGCTGTGTCCGGGGAAGCCGCCGTTTTTGTCAATGGGAGGCTGCGGGTGGACTATGCGGCCGGCTGCGTTTTTCTGGGAGAGGAGGAGCTGCACCTGACGCCTATTGAGTACAAGCTGCTCTGCCTGCTGGCCAAAAACACAGGCAAGGTGCTGACCCATACCTTTATTACCAGAAGCATCTGGGGCAGCAGCTGGGATAATGATATAGCTTCTCTGCGGGTCTTTATGGCAACCCTGCGCAGAAAGATTGAAAAGGAGCCGGGAGCACCGCAGTATATTCAGACACATATCGGTGTGGGGTATCGGATGCTGAAGGCAGAATAAATAAAAAACACAGCAGCATTATTTGCTGCTGTGTTTTTTGTGTCGGATTTTATGGGGTGATGCATCACCAGGTGGCAACAGAATCCGTAAAGAACTGGTTCAGCTCCTGTTCGTCAGCGAAGGTGGCAAGATACATATAGTTGGCCATTGCCTCTGACAGGGCATCAGGAATCGGGCAGTGCATCTTTATATGGCTGCCGTATTTGGCGATCAGGTCATCATGGGACAGCTTGAAGTGCTTGCCGCTGCGGCGTCCAGAGAAAATACAGAAATAATCCGGACCGGTCGGCTTGAGGGTGCTGTCATAGGCAATCATATCCGCCCATATTTTATAGACATCCGTGCTGTGGGCGAAGTTGATCATATCCGGGGTAAAGCCGCCGCAGGGACGCATATTTACCTCCAGCCCTACGATGGCGCCTTTCCTGCCCAGGCCCTCCATAGCCTCCGTCAGACGGAAAAACTCAAAGTGCACAAAGCGGCTTTTGACATCAAAAGCTTTGATGGCGGCACGTCCTGCCTGGCGTGTATCCTCCGGCAAATCCTTGAGGATGTAAAATACGCTGTTGTCGCCATGGTTCACAATATCCATAATGCTCATGGGGGTGACATTGCCGGTCTCAAAGATAGGCTCGCCCTTGGAATTGATGATGGCATCATAGCTGTTGACCTCTGCCCGTACAAATTCCTCCATGATGTACTGCGCAGTGTCATGATGCTGCCAGCGCTGCTCAAAGAACAGGCCCAACTCCTGGTCATTGTTGATTTTAAAGGTATTGGTGGCACCGACACCGTTATCCGGCTTTATTACTACAGGGTAATGTACTGTATCAACAAAGGCCTTGGCGTCCTTCCACTCCTGTACCAGGTGATAGCGGGCTGTGGGAATCCCGGCTTTGGCATAATATTCCTTCATTTTTGATTTGTATTTTATGCGTGGAATATCCTCATTGCGGAAGCCGCTGGCAATGCCAAAATCACTGCGCAGATGAGCGTCGCGCTCCAGCCAGTATTCATTGTTGGATTCCAGCCAGTCTATGGTGCCGTATTTATCACGGAAAAAGGCTGCGGCACGGGAGACCTCCGCATAATTCTCCAGGCTGCCGACCTTATAATATTCATCTAGGCTGTCCCGCAGCTCCTGGCGCAGCTGGTCATAGGGACAGTCGCCAATGCCTAAGACGCGCAGTCCGTTATTTTTCAGCTCACGGCAGAACCGCCAGTAGTTTTCCGGGAAATTAGGGGAAAGGAAGATAATGTTTTTCATTCAGGTCACCTCATACATTGTACATAATTGCAGGAACGGCAAAGGGCAGCTGCTTTTCCCAGCTGGCCTCATTGTGTTCTCCGCCGGGAACCAGCCTGGCGGAGAGCAGGATATTTCTGTGTATCAGCTGGCTGGCAATATTTTGGAAGTTCTCGGCTGACCAGGGCTCATAGCTGAATTCCCTGCTGCCGTAATCCATATAGATCACTGTTCCGGGAGCAGGCTGAGCAGCGGCGATCAGTCCGGACAGACCGCCTGCATCCACATCCAGGCTGGGAGACAGGGCTGCAGCCCGGGAAAATACTTCATTGTGGGCCAGGACAGCATAAAGGCTCATCAGTCCGCCCATGGAGCTGCCGCTGACAAAGGTGTGCTCTCTGTCAGGCAGAGTGCGGAAGTGCTCATCCATGTAAGGCTTGAGGGTATTGATATACCACTGCATGGTTTCCTCTGCTCTCGGCTCATAGGGTCCGCCCCATTCTCCCTGGGGATTATAGTAAAAGGGGCTGTATTCAGAAAGCCTGCCGTTGTCGGCATGGGTGTTGCATTCAAGAGCAGCGACGATCAGCGGGGTTTTTGTCCGATTGAGGTAACGGCCCATGCCCCAGCTTTTGCCATAGGTAGCATGGCTGTCAAAAAATATATTTTGTCCGTCGAACATATAAAGTACGGGATAACGGCGCTGGGGAGAGGCGTTGTAGCCCCTCGGCAGATATACATACAGCCGGCGTGTTTCCGGCCCGCTGAAGCATGGATAAGCAACTGTCAGTTTTTTTATCATGGACATACCTCCTGCTTGTGGTACAAAAGTTTATGTAGAGTTTAGCATAGCAGGCAAAAAAACACAAATAACGGTCAGGTTCGTACGACACGGATTGCGGGAAATAATCTGATGCAGCAGGTGACTTTTCTGGTATAAGTGTGGTATAATTTCAAATAATAGTTGTTCTTTGGAGGTGCTTTATTTTGGCTGACAAATTGAAAATTTTAATAACAGATGATTCTAAGCTGCTGCGGAAAAAGCTGCGTGAAGAACTGGAGAGCTTGGGCTGTGAGGTGCTGGAGGCTGAAAATGGCAAGGAGGCCATTATGCAGAATCTGAAGGAGCAGCCTGACGGCGTTATCCTGGATATTGTTATGCCTGAGGTGGGCGGAATAGAAACCTTGCAGGTAATTAAAGAAATCAATCCGGAACTTCCTGTCATCATGCTGTCATCTGCGGGAACCTCTCAGAAATTAAAGGAAACCTTGGAGCTGGGGGCACTGGATTTTATTCAGAAGCCGTATACCCGGGAGCAGATCAATCAGGCTGTTTGGAGGATTCGCAGAAAGGTAGAGGAGAATCATGGGAAATAGGCACTTTTCACAATACTTGCTGAATAAGGGTATTCTGACAGCTGATAATGCCGGTGCAATATTGGCTGAGTGTCATCATACAGCTCCGGGCCTTTCCGTGCTGGCCCTGGAAAGGAATTTTATTGATGCCGAGCAGTCTTTGGAGCTTTCAGGAGCGGGAGATACGGCTGTTGCTGCTTTGAGCAGGAATTACCTGACGGCGCTGCAGCTGGATGATTTGAAAAAGGAAGCCCCAAACCGGAGAGCCTGCCTGGGGCAGGTGGTTTTGAACAGGCAGCTGGTGGATTTTTCTGGCTTGGCCAAGCTCTTCAAAGACAATGACGGAGAGTATTGCTACCCTGTCAATGAGGTGTTTGAGGAGCTGCTGCAGGAGCAGGGCGTGGACGCAGATGATTATGAGTATATACGGGATTATGTGGAGCTGTTTTTGAGTACGCTCCAGAAGTTTATGCGGACAAATGCCCTGATTGTGCGTGCCAATAACAGCGATGTTGATGATACTACCTATCTTACCTATCAAAGCATGGGGGGTGCTTTGAGCCTGACTGTGGGCTGCAGGATGACCCGCAGCGTCATGCTGGCTATGGGCAGCCGCTTTGGCGGTGAGCATTTGGAACGAGTTGATGAAATGGCGATTGACTGCATCGAGGAGTTCTGCAATGTCTTGAATGGGCTGTACATCGTCAATATGTCCGGCAAGAGCCGGGATATGGACCTTGATATGCCGAGGACTATCGAAAATGTCGAGCCAGTGGGGGATGATGTATTCCAGCTCAGGGTGGAGACAGAGCTGGGCAGCTTCATGCTTTATATGTCTATGAATGGATTTATCTTCAATGATGGCAAGAGCTTTAAATGGTGACTGATGCCGGCAGCAGCGGCTTTTTGTGTCGTTGCTGCTGTTTCGCAAAAAAATCTTGACAGCATTATCAAAAGGTGTTAATATTTATATCGTTGCTGGTGAGCACATAACAGAATAATCTATTGTTATTCAAACAATGTGGAGAGTTGTCCGAGTGGTTGAAGGAGCACGCCTGGAAAGCGTGTGTACGGTGATACTGTACCGAGAGTTCGAATCTCTCACTCTCCGCCATTTTTTTATCTAAAAATAAGTAAATTTCTTTCAAGGTCGGACTGCAGTACTTGGGTCTTGCGCAAGGCAGTCTCATGAACCTCGTCAGGTCCGGAAGGAAGCAGCGATAAGTGAACCGCTGCCTGTGCCGTGAGGGTGCCTGGGTACTGTGGCCCGACGTTGGAAGAAAGCAAGCGGCTCCTTTGGAGCCGCTTTTTTTGTGTCATAAATTATGTTATAATTTTTAACAGCAGATTTATCTGGGGAGGCGATGGAAGTGGCCTATATGGCATTGTACAGAAAGTGGCGCCCGGGCGGGTTTGATGAGCTGGTGGGACAGGAGCATGTCAGCCGGACTCTTTCCAATGCAATCAATACGGGGCGGGTGGGGCATGCCTATTTGTTTGCCGGTCCAAGGGGTACAGGCAAAACCAGTACCGCCAAAATTTTGGCAAAGGCACTGAATTGTGAGCATGGGCCGACGCCTAATCCCTGCAACCAGTGCGAGGCATGCCAGAAGATAAATTCCGGAACCTCGATGGATGTATTTGAAATAGATGCGGCTTCCAATCGCGGTATTGACGAAATCCGTGATCTGCGGGAGACTGTGAAGTTTGCACCGGCGGCAGGCAGGTATAAGGTGTATATCATAGATGAGGTGCACATGCTGACCATGGAGGCATTCAATGCGCTGCTGAAAACCCTGGAAGAACCGCCGTCCCATGTGGTGTTTATTTTAGCCACTACGGAGGCGCACAAGGTCCCGGCTACGATACAGTCCCGCTGCCAGAGGTATGATTTCAAGAGGATTACGGTGGCGGATATTCAGGGGCGGCTGCAGCTGGTAGCGGACAGCATGGGGCTTGCCTACGAAGAGGAAGCCCTGCGCCTGATTGCGGTCAAGGCGGAAGGCGGCATGCGTGATGCGCTGGGGCTTTTGGATCAGTGTGCGGCCTTGAGTCGGGAAAAGCTGACCGTGGAGCAGACGCAGAATTTCCTGGGGCTTATCGGCAGAGCCTGGATTGAAGGACTGGTGGAGGCTGTGGGCAGGCATGATGCTTCGCAGGTGCTGCACAAGGTAGCAGAACTGCTGCAGGCAGGGAAGGAACTGCCTCAGATGCTGAGCGAGCTGGCGATGTATTTGAGAAGTCTGCTGGTGTTCAAGGCAGCAGGCAGCTCCGGCGAAATTGATTACGGCAGTGATACCAGAGAAATGCTGGCAAAGCAGGCGGCGGCTTTTACCTCACAGCAGCTTATGGATTATATCCGCCGTGTACACGGTGCATTGGCAGAGCTGAAGTGGTCGCCTCAGCCGAGAATTACGGTAGAGTCAGCTCTTTTGGAGCTTGTGCAGGGAGGCAGCACCCCGCAGCCGTCGGTCGGGGACAGAGGAATGACTGTGGATTGCGGGGGGACAGGCGCAGGTCTGGCTGCTCCTGGCGCGGAGCGCCTGGCAAGGCTGGAGGCAAGAATAGCTCAGCTGACAGCACTGGTGCAGAGTGGAGGAGCGGCTTCAGCTGCTGCGGTTGCGCCGATGCCTGCCGGAAGCAAGGCGGAGTCCCAGGGTGCGTCAGAGGAACGCGCTGTTTTCGCAGCGCCCGCGGTGCAGTCCGCAGATGGCAGTGCCATGCAGGCAAAGCTGCTGCAGGAGCTGCACGGGGATGCCGAGCCTGCAGTTGCCTGCGTCAAAAAATGTGCCGTGCTGGGACTTTCGGAGGGGCAGCTGATTCTGGGCTGTCCGACCGATATGATCAAGGGGCTGGTTGAACGAATTTACCGCAAAAAAATTGAAGAGGCGCTGCAGCGCATTACAGGCAGGCCTGTGCGCCTGCTTTGCCGGGTCGCGGAGGTGGTACAGACAGCCTCGGAGCCGGAACCGGATTTGCCGGATATTCCGCCGCCTACGGATGAGGACAGCGGTGCCGTAAATATTTCGGAGCTGCCTCCCCAGGTGCAGAGCAGGCTGCAGCAGGCAGCTGATGTATTTGGAGGAGATTTTATTGAACCGTCGGAAGAAGATTAGAAACATTTGACTTAGTGATTTTTATTTGATAGCATATTTTTAGTATTTTCTATTTAAGAAGGGAGCGATGTTGATGTTCGGAGGAATGGGCGGCATGAATATGAATGGTATGATGAAAAAGGTGCAGAAAATGCAGAAGCAGATGCAGGAAATGCAGGAGCAGCTCAAGCAGCAGACCATTGAGGCTACTGCAGGCGGCGGTGTAGTCAGGATTACAATGGATGGTGAAAAGCAGGTCAGGGGCCTGGTTATTGATCCGTCTGCTGTAGATCCGGAGGATGTAGAGATGCTGCAGGACCTTTTGGCGGCAGCCTTCAATGAGGCAACCAAGAAGGTGGATGATAAAATGGCTGGTGAAATGAGCAAGCTGACCAGCGGTATGGGTCTGCCGCCAGGAATGTTTTAAGCGATGAAGCGTATAGAGCCTTTGGCCAGGCTTATAGAGCATTTCAAGGCACTGCCGGGAATTGGCAGCAAGACAGCGGTGCGCCTTGCGTATCATGTATTGGATATGGATGCGGACAAGGCGAAGGAATTGGCAGCGGCAATTGTCAATGCCAAGGAAAAGATAGGCTACTGCCGTACCTGCTTTAACTTGAGCGATGAGGACCCCTGTATCATCTGCAAGGCTGCGGGGCGTGACCATACTGTTATCTGCGTGGTTGAGCAGCCCCAGGATGTGGATGCAGTGGAGCGGATGCGCGATTTTCGCGGGGTATACCATGTTCTGCATGGGGCACTGTCTCCGCTGGAGGGGATTGGACCGGATAATCTCCGGGTCAAGGAGCTGCTGGCACGCATGCAGGATGGAAGCGTCAAAGAGGTTATCATGGCAACCAACCCCAATGTAGAGGGGGAGGCTACTGCTATGTATCTTGCCAGGCTGCTGAAGCCTTTGGGAGTGAAAGTGACTCGTATTGCCCATGGCCTGCCGGTGGGCGGTGATTTGGAGTATGCCGATGAAGTCACTTTGTCGCGGGCGATGGAAAATCGCATTGAGCTGTAGTCAGGCATGAATTATCGGTGGCTGCGGGGTGGGTATTGCTGTAAAGGGGATTTATCTGCTGATGGTATCCCCGGAGGCGTTTCCAGGCGCAGCTGCCGGTTTTGAGTGATGGCAGTGTTGGCACAGGCTTATGGCATGGCGCAGCTGATGCTGTATAAGCCTGTTTACAAGGGAGGTTTTGAAATGGAGATTATTGGTTCTTTCATTGTAGGGCTGATTGTGCTTTACATTATTTTGAAGGTTTTGTCTCTGCCGGTCAGAATTGTCTGGAAGCTCATTTCCAACAGCCTTATCGGTGCAGTGATGCTCTGGGTGGTCAATCTTTTTGGTACAGGCATTGAAATTACCTTTTTCAAGGCATTGATCGCAGGTATTTTTGGTATACCTGGTGTGATTGTCATTCTGTTGGCACATTTTTTATAAAAAGTGTTGACAGGCTGTTGGTTTTATAGTAGTATAAATATCGTTGTCGCTGAGATACACCAAATGCGGAAAACATGAGGGTGCTCAGGCGGCAAGGGTTAAAAAATACTTCAGAAAAGTTCTTGACAAGAGAATGAAAAAGAGGTATTATATAAAAGCTGACTCACACAGAGAACTTCAAAACAATTCCTGATGAGAAGGCAGTGTTCCTTGAAAACTAAACAATGCAATAAGGAAATCATGCACACATGATTTCAAGCCAGATGTTGGAGCAACATTTAGAATGTTGCTAAAATTTAAATAAGATTTGTGCGAATAAATCT
>JAQUZO010000114.1 GCA_028691285.1 Anaerovibrio sp.
AATCAGTTTGAGCAGCTTTATGAAAAATCATTACGCAAAGACTAAAAAATGCTCAAATGGACAATTGTCCATAAAAATATTAAGAAGTTCTCATTTTAATTTGTGCTAAATCTTGACATAGCACCACATATAGCCATATTCCCGCTGCAATTATTTCTCAGTGTGTTCATGTTTCTTCGGTGCAGCACTCATCTGCTCCGGTATCAGTTTTGTTACCTGCATAGCCGTTCCTCCCATTTCATCTGCTTGTAGCCGAAAATAACAACCCCAAGCGAATTAAGTACCATCTATTACAAGAAGAATGATTTATCTCCCTCAATAGTGAAAGGACACTATCTGGACCTTTGAGAACTCAAAAAACAAAAAAATGATCTGATGCCGAGATTTCTCTCAGTATCAGACCATCTATATAAAATAATCTATTTAATTTCATATTCCTGCAGCCATAACAGAAGCACTGAATATCAACGCTCCCTGCTGCTGCATTCATAATCACATCAATATTTAACTATATTATTATCGTTTGATATAACCTCTTGTACAATTACAAGTGGGTCAGAAATCAATCCATATTTTTCATCTTCTGGATAATCTACTGCAATTTCATAATTATCACCCGCATACTTTTTCATGCTCTCAATACTTTCCCAAAAAGTACATAAAAAGAAATGTGCATACTCTCCTTTTTTTATTACTCTCAAATGTGCGCCTAAATTCCCCTCTGCATTTGTTGTATCTTTAACACCTGTTTCATATTCATATTTTTCAAAACTATTACAAAATTCTATTGGTGTTACCCCATGCCATGTTCTTGAAAACATCTCCAATATCCTCCTATTTTGCTCCTCAAATCTTATGGAACTATATGATATATGTTTTATTTACTCCTTTAATTTCTTTCACTGCATCTATTACATTGTTGTTGTTGCCTTGATTCAGATTATAGATAAAAGTCAGCCGCTCATATATTTTTCATAAATGCCGCATTTACGGGATTTATCGACACTATTAGCTGTTTGTACGGGTCATCAATACTACATACTCAACATGCAATGAAGCAGCTTCTGCTATTATCGCATCCAAAAAAGCAGCCCGCAGGCTGCTTGGATGCTTCTGTCCGCAAGGCGTTAAGCGTTGTCGCGGTCAAATATTTTTTTAGCGATATACTTCAGCATGATGTGTGCACTCTTTCTGTTGGTTGCCAATGGGATATTGTGCACATCGCAAAGTCTCAGCAGGGCATTGATATCCGGCTCATGAGGCTGAGAGGACAGCGGGTCACGCAGGAAAACTACAAACTGTACCTTCTCGGTTGCCACCAGGGCGCCAATCTGCTGGTCGCCGCCCAATGGACCTGACATCATGGTTTCCACATTCAGATTATAATTTTTATTGATAAGGGTTCCTGTCGTTCTGGTCGCTACCAGATGGAACTCCTTCAGCAGCTCCTTGTGGTGGTCGACAAACTCCAGCATTTCTTCCTTCTTCTTGTCATGAGCAATCAAAGCAATAGTTTCCATAGTACTCCGCTCCTTTTCTTAACTTCTTAACTTCTTTATTTATCTCTTCTTTCAAATCATAGAACAAAATACCTGAAAAGTAAAGTAAAGTTTAAGTAAATTGCCCCCTGATGCCTCAGTGCTTTTTATTCATTGCCAGCAGCACACCGGCCGCAATCAGCACAAAGCCCAGCCAAAACCACAGGGTGACAGGCTCACCCAGCAGCAGCCAGCCCAGAAAGGTGCCTACCACAGGCTGCCAGAACATAAAAAGTCCTGCCGTCGAGGCATCCATATACAAAAGGCCCTCATTCCAAAGCACAAAGCCGCCTGTAGTGGAAATTATCCCCATATAGGCAATGCTGAGCAGTACCTGTGGTGCCAGCAGCAGGCTGTAATCCGCCTGAACGGCCAGCCACCATATAGAATAAGGTGCCAGGCATATCAGAGCCACCAACAGCCCGTAAA
The DNA here is from genome assembly GCA_028691285.1 of Anaerovibrio sp. Taxonomy (GTDB): domain Bacteria; phylum Bacillota; class Negativicutes; order Selenomonadales; family Selenomonadaceae; genus Anaerovibrio. Next base: position 1,968 of record JAQUZO010000114.1, read on the forward strand.
AAGTCAGCACAATGGGTGAATAATGCTTTAAAAGCTTCAAAAAAACCGCCATCAGCGCCCAGGTCAGTGCCGCCACAATCAGGCAAACACCCCCCAGAAGATTGACCTGAAAATTATCCGGGTCATAGACAATCATCAAAACACCAATCGTCGCCAGTATCACGGACATGATGCGCCCAATGCTCATTTCCTCCTTGAGCAGCCACCAGCCAAACAGCACCATGAAGGCCGGTGTAGCTGCGGTAATGGTTGAGCCTGTCTGTGCCGAGGTCAGGAGAGTGCCTGATTCCTGCGTCACGATGGACAATGTCTGGCCAATAAGCCCTACCAAAGCCAGCAGCTTCCAATCCTTCCGTTCAATGTGCCAATCTACATGGCGGCAGCGGCCAAGGATATACAGGGCAAAAAATGCCAGGATATACCTCAGCCACACCAGCGGCACGGCCTCTACAGCTCCCACCACCAGACGGACGGACAAAAACAGCCCGCCCCAGATAATGGCTGCCAGGGACAGACAAACAGCCCCCTTTACAGTTTTATTCATAATTTCTCCATTTATATTTTCACCATAAAAACTTACTTATGAAAACCTGGACATTTTTGCATAACATGCAGATCGCACTGTATATGCAAAAAGTGGCAGTGCCTCAGCACCGCCACCCTAAATCCCCCCTGGGAGCCTCAGGCCTCAACCCTTGCCTGCTTGGCCTCTTTGCCGGCAATATATGCCTGCTCCTTTTCCATCAGTGCATCTGCCAGCTCAAGCTGCAGCTCTACCTGCTGATAGGAAGTCCCGCCATAGGAGTTGCGGTTCCTTACACAGGTTTCCGGACTGATAGCATCATAAATATCAGACTCAAACAAATCAGACAGACCCTTGAATTCCTCCATGGACATATCTGCCAGCCATTTCTGCTGCTCAATGCAGTAGTGCACGGCTCTGCCGGAAACAGCGTGCGCCTGGCGGAAAGGCATTCCCTTCTTCACCAGATAATCTGCCAAATCAGTAGCATTGGAGAAATCTTCCGCCACTGCACGCCGCATCACATCCTGACGCACCTTCATGCCTCTGAGGATGCGGGCATAGACTGCCAGGCTGAACTTGACCGTATCAATGGCATCAAAGATACCCTCCTTGTCCTCCTGCAAATCCTTGTTATATGCCAGAGGCAGTCCCTTGACGGTAGTCAGCATCGCCATCAGATGTCCCATTACTCTGCCGGTCTTGCCCCGTACCAGCTCGGATACATCAGGATTTTTCTTCTGAGGCATCATCGAAGAACCGGTACAGTGGGCATCATCCAGCTCAATAAAGAAAAATTCACGAGAACACCAGAGAATCGTTTCCTCACTGAGACGGGAAAGATGCACCATAAGAATCGAAGCCGCAGACAAAAACTCCATGATATAATCCCGGTCGGATACCGCATCCAGGCTGTTGCTGTAAACAGCATCAAAATTCAGCTGCTCAGCCACAAACTGACGGTCTATAGGAAAGGTCGTGCCTGCCAGGGCCCCGGCCCCCAAAGGCATGATATCGCAGCGTTCATATACGCCCTGAAAGCGGTCAAAATCACGCTTGAGCATGGAAAAATACGCCATCATGTGGTGGGAGAACAGAATAGGCTGTGCCCGCTGAAGATGGGTATAGCCAGGCATGATGACATCGCTGTATTTTCTGGCAGTCTCCGCCAAAGCAGCCTGCATATCCAAAATCAGCTTCTCCACCTCGACAACCTGACGACGGATAAACATATGGGTATCCAGCGCCACCTGGTCATTGCGGCTGCGTGCCGTATGCAGGCGTCCGCCAGCCTCACCGATAGCATCGGTCAGGCGCTTTTCAATATTCATGTGAATATCTTCCAGTGCTGTTTCAAAGGAAAAATTGCCCGCCTCTATTTTCTGGTAAATTTCCTTCAGCCCGCTGATAATCTCATCACGGTCAGCCTCAGAGATAATGCCTGCCCCTGCCAGCATGGAAGCATGGGCAATCGAGCCTGCAATATCCTCATTGTACATACGCTTATCAAAAGCGATGGATGCCTGGAAGTCATTGATCATCTCATCGGTGGACTTGGAAAACCGTCCGCCCCAGAGCTGTTCTGCCATATTACTTACCTGCCTTTTCCTGCATCAGGGCACGCACCTTCAAAGGCAAGCCAAAGAGGTTGATAAAGCCTGCTGCATCAGCCTGATTGTAAACATGGTCCTCCTCAAAGGTAACAAATTCCTGGTTGTACAGGGAATACGGAGACTTGGCACCTGCGCTCATGATATTGCCCTTGTAGAGCTTCAGCTTAACAGTACCGGTAACGGTCTCCTGCGTGCTGTCAACAAAAGCGGACAATGCTTCACGGAGCTGGCAGAACCACATACCGTCATAAACCAGCTCACCAAAGCGGATAGCTGCCCCCTCCTTGTAATGATAGGT
>JAQUZO010000115.1 GCA_028691285.1 Anaerovibrio sp.
GTGCCGGTCGGACTGTTCGGGTCTTATGGCTGGGGCGGCGGAGAATGGATGGAGGAATGGCAGGAACGCTGCCGTGAGGCCGGGGCGAAGCTGTGTGGAAATGGCCTGATTATTCAGGATATGCCTGATGAGGACGGACTGGTGCGGTGCAGGGAATTTGCTGCAGGCTTTGCTAAGGACAACAGCTGATGCGCTTTGCTGCTTCGACCAAAAAGACCAGGGGATGTTGATATTGCGGTGCGGCCATAACAGGCTGGACTTTTTCAGCGCAGTAGTCTTGTTGACTGCTGCGCTGTTTTATTGGAGAAAAATAATTCCGAGTTTCTTTGTAAGAATTATTGACTTTTTGCTGTATTAGCCCGTATAATGAAATAAATAAATTCTTAGTAATTTAATCAGAAATTAAAATGTGTATTTCAGGAGTGTGCATCATGAGCAATAAATTATTGGAAATCAGGAATTTACATGCCTGTGCAGCGGGCAGAGAGCCAAAGGAGGAAATTCTCAGAGGACTCAGCCTGACTGTTGAGCCGGGGGAAATCCATGTGATTTTGGGAGCGAACGGCTCCGGCAAATCCACCTTGATGAATGTGATTATGGGTCATCCCGGTTATCAGGTGCTTGAGGGCAGTCTGGAGTTTGATGGGGAGGCGCTGCAGCCGCTGAAACCCTTTGAAAGGGCACGGCGGGGGATATTTTTGTCCTTTCAGACGCCGGAGGAAATTCCCGGCATCACGGTGGAAAATATGCTGCGGGCCTCCCGGCAGGCACTTACGGGCAAGCCGGTCAAAATCATGAGCTTTCGCAGAGAGCTGCACTCAGTGATGGAGGAGCTGCAGATTGATGCCTCCTATGGACAGAGATATATGAATGTTGGTTTTTCCGGCGGTGAAAAAAAGCGCAACGAAATTCTGCAGCTTTTGCTGCAGCAGCCGCGGCTGGCGCTTTTGGATGAAACGGATTCCGGTCTGGATGTGGATGCGGTGCAGATTGTGGCAAGGGGAGTCAAAAGATTTCACAATGAGAAAAATGCCTGCCTGATCATCACTCATAATACCCGTATTCTGGAACAGCTGCCGGTAGATAAGGTGCATGTGCTGCTGGGGGGCAGAATCGTGGCAGAGGGCGGTGCCGAGCTGATTGAGAAGATTGACCGTGAGGGCTTTGGCTCCATTAGGGATGCGGCAGAAGAATTGCAGGGGAAGTGAGGTGGCTGCTATGGAGAACAAAGAAAAAACCTTTGTTGAAGATATCGAGCGTACGCTTTACGATATCCGCAATGAGGAGCGCGCAGCCTACAAATCCCGGCAGGGGCTGACGGAGCAGGTGGTACGGGATATTTCCAGCCGCAAAGATGATCCGGAGTGGATGCTGGAACGGCGCCTGGAGGCTTTGGCGGTGTATGACACTCTGGCACTGCCTTCCTGGGGGCCGGATCTTTCTTCCCTGAATATGGAAGAGATTGTTGCCTATGTCAAGCCGGATGCCAAAATGGCAGGCAGATGGGAGGATGTGCCGGAGGATATCCGGGCTACCTTTGATCGGCTCGGCATTCCGGAGGCGGAGGAAACATCCCTGGCCGGGGTAGGGGCTCAATATGATTCTGAGGTGGTTTATCACAGCATACAGGAGAGCCTTGTCCGTCAGGGCGTTATCTACACGGATATGGAAACGGCTCTCAGGGAGCATGAGCAGCTGGTCAGGGAGCACTTTATGAAGCTGGTGCCGCCAAAGGACCATAAATTTGCCGCCCTGCACGGTGCGGTCTGGTCAGGAGGCTCTTTTGTCTATGTGCCGGAAGGAGTGCAGGTAGAGATTCCTCTGCAGTCGTATTTTCGTCTGAATGCTCCAGGTGCAGGTCAGTTTGAGCATACCTTGATTATTTTGGAAAAAAATTCCAGCCTGCATTTTATCGAGGGCTGCAGCGCACCAAAATACAATGTGACCAATCTGCATGCAGGGTGTGTGGAGCTGTTTGTGGGAGAAGGAGCAAGGCTGAGGTATTCGACTATCGAGAACTGGTCCAGGAATATGATGAATCTGAATACCAAGCGTGCCCTGGTGGAAAAGGACGGCTTGATAGAGTGGGTTTCCGGCTCCTTTGGCTCCCGGGTTTCCATGCTTTATCCCTGCAGTATCCTCCACGGGGAAAATGCCCGCTGTGAATTTACGGGCGTGACCTTTGCCTCTAAGGGGCAAAATCTGGATACCGGTGCCAGCGTAATCCATGCAGCACATTATACTTCCGCCAATATCAGTACCAGGACCATTTCCAAAGCGGGCGGACAGGCGGTATACAGAAGTGCGGTCAAGGTAACACCACATGCTCATCATATTAAATGCTCGGTAAACTGTGAGTCGCTGATGCTGGATGATATTTCCCGGTCGGATACGCTTCCTGTCATGGATATTCAGGGAGATGAGGCGGCTGTAGGGCACGAGGCGACCATCGGCAGAATCAGTGAGGAAGCGGTGTTTTACCTCATGTGCCGCGGTATCAGCGAGGACGAGGCAAGAGCGATGATAGTAAGAGGGTTTGTGGAGCCGATTGCCAAGGAGCTGCCTCTGGAATATGCGGTGGAAATGAACAATCTGATTAATATTGAGCTGGAAGGCACAATGGGTTGAGAAAGCGTGAGGTATGAAGATGGCAGAAAAAATTTACAGTGAAATCCCCATGCGTACCTGGCGCTGGTTGGGAGTCAATGAAGCCAGGGGCGAGGAGACGGTCGATCTGCCGAGTCAGGATGTCCGGGTCGCTGCCGGTGAGGTCAGGGAATTGACGGTGGCATACCGTCAGGAGGGACAGAGCAGTCTCAGGGCAAGGGTGGAAGCAGGAGGCATGCTGAAGCTCACTACTGTGCAGCTTGTGCCGGGGAGCGGTTTTTTCGGGGGAGATATTGAAATCTATCTGGCTGAAGGAGCCCGCCTGGAGGCATCGGCAGTAGAGGCTGGTGCCGGACAGAGCATCAGCAGGATGCGGGTATATCTGCAGGGAGATGGAGCACAGGCGTCGGTCTATGTGCTGTATTTTGGCGATGGGGACCGCAGGCTTGATATGAATTATATTATGGTGCAGGAAGGAAAAAATACAGAAGCCAAGCTTTATGTTCATGGAGCGCTTTTAGGCCAGGCAGATAAAATTTTTCGGGGTACGCTGGATTTCCGGCGGGGCGCAAAGGGCTCCAGGGGCTATGAAAAAGAACAGGCTGTAGTCCTGTCCGGCAAGGTGCGCAACCGCAGCGTACCGCTTATGCTGTCTGCCGAGGAGGCGGTGGAAGGACATCATGCTGTATCCATCGGCAAGATAGATGACAGCAAGCTGTTCTATCTGATGAGCCGGGGACTGGATCTGACAGAAGCAAGGCGGCTGGTAGTAGAAGCCGCCTTCAATCCGGTGCTGGATAGAATTGAGGCGGAGGAGCTGCGGCAGGAGCTGCAGACCTATATAAAGGAGCGGTTGGCTGATGCATGAGTTGAAAAATATTAAGAAGGATTTTCCCCTGCTGCAGCAGAAAATGCAGGGCAGGGATATAGTGTATCTGGATAACGGTGCGACCACCCAAAAGCCGGAAAGCGTAATCAAGTCCGTATGCAGCTACTATGGCAGCTGCAATGCCAACCCTCACAGGGGGGCCTATGAGCTGAGTGTCAAGGCAACGGATATTTATGAAAACGCCAGAGTCAGGACGCAGAGGTTTATCAATGCCAGATACAGCCATGAGATTGTCTTTACCAAAAATGCGACGGAGGCACTGAATCTGATTGCCTACAGTTATGGACTGTCCAGTCTGCAGGCCGGTGATGAGGTGGTGATTGCCATTTCGGAGCATCACAGCAACCTGGTGCCTTGGCAGTTTGTCTGCCGCCAGAGGGGGGCTGTGCTGAAATATATTTATCTGGAGCAGGACGGCAATCTTTCCCGGCAGGATATAAAGACTAAAATTACTGCCAGGACAAAAATTGTGGCAGTGGCTCAGATTTCCAATGTGCTGGGACTGATCAATCCGATACGGGAAATTGCGGCAGCCGCTCACAGCGTCGGGGCAGTGCTGGTGGCAGACGGTTCGCAGTCCGTACCGCATATCAGGGTGGATGTGCAGGAGTTGGGAGCGGATTTCTTCGTTTTTTCGGGACATAAAATGCTGTCGCCGATGGGAATTGGCGTACTGTACGGACGGGAGGAGCTTTTGCAGGCGATGCCGCCGTTCCTCATGGGAGGCGATATGATTGACTATGTGGAGGAACAGCGTACAGAGTTTGCTCCTCTGCCGGCGAAATTTGAAGCAGGCACCCAAAATGTCGGCGGTGCAGCAGGCCTGAGTGCAGCCATTGATTATCTGGAAGAGCTGGGCTTCGATTACATAGAAGCGGCAGAG
>JAQUZO010000017.1 GCA_028691285.1 Anaerovibrio sp.
CAGTCAAAGCAGACGGAGAGACTGTGTTTGAAGGAACCGCGGAAAAGGGCGCTGAAATGAATTGGCAGGGCAAGGAGAGTGTGGATATCCTGGCAGGCAATGCCGGCGGCGTCGAGCTTACCTTTAACGGAAAATCTGTCGGCAGCATGGGGCAGAAGGGGCAGATTGCGGAGCGCCATTTTGCCAAAGAAACCACTGCTGATGCAGCAGCTTTGCCTGAAAAGGAAGCCGAAACCGCTGCACCGCCAACAGCCTCCAGACAAAACAACAGCTACCGCGAACCGGCAGCAGAAGCACCGGTACCAGCAGCAGAGTCAACAGCGCCAGCAGCGGCCCCTGCTGACTCTGCACCCGTACCTGCAGCTGTCCCGGCACCTGCAGAGCAAACCGCAGCAGCTCCTGCTGCAGAACCGCAAAACTAATGAAAAGGGGATTCTATGAGTTTTTTGCCTGTAACAAAGGAGGATATGGAAAGCCGCGGTTGGGCTCAGCTTGACTTCATATTTGTCTCTGGTGATGCCTATGTGGATCATCCGAGCTTTGGACCGGCTATTTTATGTCGGCTGCTGGAAAAACATGGCTATAAGGTAGGTATCATACCTCAACCTGATTGGCATGATACAAAGGATTTTGCCAGCCTGGGAAAACCCAGGCTGGGCTTTCTTGTGTCCAGCGGCAATCTGGATTCACAGCTTAGCCGTTATACCGCGGCCCGAAGGCTGCGTCATGACGATTCCTACTCCCCGGGAGGCAAGGCAGGCTTCCGTCCTGAAAGAGCCGTACTTGTCTATACGCAAAAACTGAGAGAATGCTGGGGATATCAGATGCCCATCATCATCGGCGGCATTGAAGCCAGCCTGAGACGCTTTGCCCATTATGATTACTGGCAAAACACCGTCCGTCCGTCCATTTTGGCAGAATGCGAGGCTGATCTGCTGATTTACGGCATGGGAGAGCGTCAGCTGCTCGAAATAGCGGCTCAGCTCCATCAGGGCGTAGAAATAGGCAATATTCAGGATGTACAGGGAACCTGCTTCAAGGTTCCGGGTTTCGATTATATATGGGATTATGTTCCTTTGCCTTCTCTGGCTGAGGTCAAGCGTGACAAGACAGCTTTTGCAGAGGCATTTAAAGCAGAATATCTTGAGCAGGATGCCTTCCGCGGCAAAAAGCTGGCACAGCAGAACGGACATCAGTGTATTGTACAGAATCCGCCCGCGCTGCCCTTGTCTGTTGAGGAAATGGATGAAATCTATGACCTGCCCTATGAACGAACCTGGCATCCCATGTACGAAAAAGCGGGAGGAGTACCTGCCATCAGGGAGGTAAAGTTCAGTATCACGGCACAGCGCGGCTGCTTCGGCGGCTGTAATTTCTGTGCCATTATTTCCCATCAGGGGCGAATCATCCAGCCGCGCAGTGATGCTTCCATTATCCGTGAAGCAAAATGTCTGACCTCCCTTCCGGATTTCAAGGGATATATCCATGATGTAGGGGGGCCTACTGCCAATTTCCATCGTCCTGCCTGTGAAATGCAGCTCAAGCGCGGTACCTGCCGCGGCAAACAGTGCCTTTCGCCTGATGTCTGCCAAAACCTTGCCGCAGACCACAGCAGCTATCTGGCCCTGCTCAGAAAGCTGCGCCAGCTGCCAAAGGTAAAAAAGGTCTTCATACGCTCCGGCATCCGTTTTGATTATCTGCTTCTGGCAAAAGATGATTTTCTGAAAGAACTGTGCGAGCATCACATCAGCGGCCAGCTGAAGATTGCTCCCGAGCACATTTCAGACAGGGTGACGCGCAGCATGGGAAAGTCAAACAGCAGGGTATATCGGCGCTTTGTGGAAAAATTCACTCAGATGAATAAAAAACTGGACAAGAAGCAGTATCTGGTGCCTTATTTCATGTCCAGCCATCCCGGCAGTCAGCTGGAAGATGCTGTTGAGCTGGCTGAATTTATCAAAGAAATGGGTTATCATCCGGAGCAGGTGCAGGATTTTATCCCCACACCGGGTACTTTGTCTACCTGCATGTGGTATACGGGTATAAATCCGCTCACAGGAGAACGGGTTTATTCTGCCAAAAGCCCTGAGGACAAAGCAATGCAGCGTGCACTCATGCAGTTCTGGCTGCCTAAAAATTATGCTTTGGTCCAGAAAGCCCTGCAGAAAGCCGGCCGGCTGGATTTAATCGGCTGGACTGCCAAATGCCTGATCAGGCCGGCAAAAAAAGCTCCACACGGCAATCCCCGGGTGCACCAGAAGGCTGCGCCCAAAAAATCTTTTAAGAAAAAGTTGGTGAAATAAATGCGCTGCCCATATTGTTGTACCCCGGACTGCCGCGTTATTGATTCAAGAGCTGTAGATGACGGGCGGACTATAAAAAGACGCAGAGGCTGTTCAAATTGTGGGCGCCGTTTTACTACCTTTGAAACTGTCGAGCAGATGCCCTTGATGGTAATCAAGCACGATGGCAGCAGGCAGGTCTTCGACCGCAACAAGCTGCTGAACGGACTGATCCGTTCCTGTGACAAAAGGGACAAATCCCTGGAAAGTGTCATGGCATTGGCCCATGACATTGAACAAAATCTGCGCCGCCATTATGAACAGGAGGTGCCTGCCAAGGCCATTGGCGAAGAAACACTGGCTATGCTGCAGAAATTCGATCAGGTTGCTTATATTCGCTTTGCTTCTGTTTACCGCCGCTTTACAGACATTCAGAGCTTTAAGAAGGAATTGGATATTTTATCGAAAAACGAGTAGGAGTTTATTTTGGGTTGGAAATTGAAGGAACAGCTGAAAGCTCAGCTGGCAAAGGAATCGGGATACTATATTTATCCTGCCGGCAGCAGGATCAGATTTGCATTGGCATATCCCAATTCTTATTTTGTCGGCATGTCGAATCTTGGTCTGCATATCATATACCGTCTGCTGAATGAACGGGCGGATACTGCCTGCGAGCGGGCATTTTTCCCAGACAGGAAGCAGCAGGCAGAATATCAGAAGAGCCGTCTTGCACTGATGAGCCTGGAGACACAAACCGGACTGAACCGGTTCGATATCCTTGCCTTTGTCATTTCCTTTGAAATGGATTATTTCAATATCCTGCGTATGCTGGAGCTGAGCAAAATAGTACCTTTTGCGGCAGACCGTACCTGCCACGACCCTTTAGTCATCGGCGGCGGTCCCTGTGCAACCTTCAACCCAGAGCCTCTGGCACCTTTTTTTGATGCCTTTGTCATCGGTGAGGGAGAAGCTGTCCTTCCGGCCTTTATGGATGTATATCATACCGGGCGCGCAGAAGGTACCGACCGGCAGACACTGCTGGAAAAGCTGGCAAAGCTGCCGGGGGTTTATGTTCCCTCTGTACACAAGCTGATAAACGGTCAAGGTCAGGTACAGCGTCAGTGGCAGCAGGATTTGGATGCTTTTCCGGGAGAGACCGCCATTTATTCTGAGGACACGGAGTTCAACCTCCATCTGGTAGAGATTGCCAGAGGCTGTGGACGCCACTGCCGATTCTGCATGGCGGGCTATTGCTTCAGGAAACCCCGCAATCGTTCCCTGGCAGCCATTGAACAGATGCTGCTGAAGGCTAAGCAGGCTGGACGGCGTGTAGGACTGATGGGTGCGGCCATTTCTGATTATCCTGAGATTGACAAGCTGTGCCGGGAGATTTTAGGTGACGGACTCAGTATGTCTGTAGCCTCCTTCCGAGCCGATTCCGTCACTCAGGAGCTGGTTGATTCTCTGGCTGCCAGCGGTCTCCGTACCCTCACTATGGCTCCGGAGGCTGGAAGCAGCCGGATGCGTGCCGTGGTCAATAAAGGCATATCCATGGAGCATCTCCTGCGAGCCATGGATATGGGAATCAAAGCTGGCATACGCAATTTCAGACTCTATATCATGATTGGCCTGCCTGGCGAACAGGAGGAGGATATCCGTGCCATCATTGACATGGCATGCCGCCTGAAGGATTTTATGGAATCACACAATGCATTGGGACGGCTGACTCTCAGTATCAATCCGTTCATCCCCAAACCATTTACGCCGTTTCAGTGGGAGCCAATGGCTCCATTGAAGTATATTCAGAATGCCCTGAAGCTGATTTCCGGCGCTTTGAAAAAACGGCACAATATAGAGATAATAGCCGAATCGCCCAAGGATGCCTATATACAGGCGTTTTTAGCAAGAGGCAGCCGGAAAACCGGTGAGCTTCTCTGGGAAGCCTGCCAAAATGGCGGCAGCAAGGCTGTGCGGTCTGTTTTAAAAAACCGCGGTGAAAGCCTTGAGGAATATGTTTCCACTGAACGCAGACAAGACGAGGTCTTTCCCTGGGATATTCTTGATATGGGCTTCCACAAGTCATATCTGCAAAAGGAACTCAGGGAAGCAAAAAAAGCTGCGCCAAAGCACACAATTCAGTGCTTTGATGGCTGCAGGCGCTGCGGTGTATGTAAATAGGAGCTGTTAAATATGTGTTTTAAGTTAGTTTCCGGCCCCAGTCCAAATTTATGGCTGGGGCAGTTTGATATATTCCCCAAAGAAATATTTGTGCATGGAATCTCCACCCGTCATGGAGGTGTCAGCGGCCAGCCGTGGAGCAGCCTGAACCTTGGACTCCATGTAGGGGATAAAGCTGAGGATGTAATAGAAAACAGGCAGCTTTTCTGCAGCAGCCTGGGAATCAATGGTGAAAAAGCTGTAACCTGCCAGCAGGTACATGGTGAGCAGATTGCCAGAGTTACCGCAGAGAAGCGGGGAGCTGGCTTTCGCGATATTGCGGATGCTGTACCTGAAACTGATGCCCTGATTACCAATGAGCCGGATGTGCCTCTGATGCTTTTTTTTGCTGACTGTACACCTATTTTGCTGGCAGATCCTGTCCGCAGGGCAGTTGGCCTTGCTCACGGCGGCTGGAAGGGAACACTGAGGTCCATAGCCGCCAAAACCGTTGCTGCCATGCAGCGGGAATTTGGCTGTCGCCCTGAAAATATGCTGGCTGCTATCGGACCTTCTATCGGCAGCTGCTGCTATCAGGTTGGCAGTGAAGTCGCCGCGCAGTTTGAAGCTGCCTTCCCTGGCTTCGCATCGCAGATTTTGCTGAAGGAAGCTGACAATATCAGGCTGGATTTACAGCGTGCCAATACCCTGCAGCTGCAGGAGGCTGGATTGAGAGCCTCAAATATTGCTGCCTCTCATGTTTGTACAGCCTGCAATAACAGTCAATTTTTCTCATACCGGGCAGATAAAGGCAAAACTGGTCGCATTGCAGCAATAATTGGTGTAAAATAAGGGATGTATACGCAGGGGGGATTTTTATGATTAAGGAAAAGCTGCTGGAGGTCCAAAACCATATTGCAGACAGCAGGACAAGAAGATCAGATGAATACACAGATGATGTTTTGCTGATAGCTGTTACCAAAAATCATGATGTACATGCTATGCGTGAGGCTATCGATGCAGGCGTTACTGATATAGGTGAAAACAGAATCCAGGAGGCCAAGGAAAAATATGAGCACCTTGACCGTCAGGCAGTCTGGCATCTTATTGGGCATCTGCAGACCAATAAAGCCAGACAAGCTGTAAAAATCTTTGATTTGATCCATTCAGTCGACAGCCTGCGTCTGGCGCAGAGCCTGGACAAGGCTGCTGCAGAGATTGACAAGGTGCAGCAGGTGCTGGTACAGGTCAATCTGGCACATGAGGCTACCAAATCAGGCATCTATGAGGATGAGCTGATGGAGCTGCTGCTGCAGGTAGATGAAATGAAGAATCTGCAGCTGATGGGGCTGATGTGCATTGCCCCCAATTATGAAAATGTGGAGGACTGCCGTCCCTTATTTGCAAAAATGCGAAAAATTTTTGATAAAGTGAAGGAAATCAGCTGGCAGACGGCGAATATAAAATATTTGTCAATGGGTATGACTCATGATTATACAATCGCTGTAGAAGAGGGCTCAAACATGGTACGAGTGGGTACCGGCATCTTTGGACCCCGTCAATATTGATTTTATGTTTAGAGAAATAGGGAGGACTCACCTATGGGTTTCAATAAAATTTTAGAAAAAATAGGGGTTTCAAAGCCAGACAGCGAAATGGATGACGGCTACCCTGAAGAAGCTCAGATGAAAACTGAAAAGTCGGCTTTCAGGACAGAACAGCCCTCAGGTCAGGATGATTACTCCGAAACGGCATCATCCAGTGCTTTTGCCAAACACAGCCGCAATCTTGACAAGGTAGTGGATATTTCCAGTACGGCTGCTTCTATTCGTGAAAACAGCAATGATTCGAGCCGAACCGTCCACAGCAGTGAAAACATGAAAGTTGTTGTCATTCAGCCTCGTTCGCTGGATGATTCTCAGCAAATTGCCAACTGCCTGAAGGAGAAGCGGCCGGTAGTGATCAATTTTGAAGGTGTAGATGACCAGCTGTACAGACGCATTTTGGACTTTGTCAGCGGCACTACCTACGCGCTGGATGGTACAGTAAATTCCATAAGTACCAGGGTATGGCTGTTTTCGCCGAAAAATGTCAATGTATCAGTCAGCAAGCAGACAAATACTGCCTTTACTGATATGCCATGGGAGAAGAAATAAATGACAGCTAAAATTGGTTTTATTGGCGGCGGCGCAATGACAGAGGCCATTTTGTCCGGTGTCCTTGCCCAAGGGGCAGCTGCTGCAGAAAATATTTATGTGTCAGACCACAAGAAGGCTCGCTGCAGCTTTTTGTCAGACACCTATGGGATAAATGCCTGCGTCGGAGCAGACAGCTTTATCAGCAATATGACGATAGTCTTTTTGGCTGTGAAGCCCCAGGCTGCGTCCAGTGCCATGAAGGAAATCCAAAAGGAGTTATCGGGTGATGCCCTGCTGGTATCGATTGTCGCTGGTCTCACTATTGATGCCATCCGGGAATTCTTTCCCGCAAACAAGATAATCCGTGTCATGCCGAATACGCCTCTGGCAGTAGGAGCAGGCATGTCCGCCTATGCTTTGAGCAGCAATACCTGCGCTGATGATGCACAGGCCGTACAGCGGCTTCTGGCAGCCTGCGGACAGGCTGTAGAGGTCCGGGAATATATGCTGGATGCAGTCACCGGGCTCTCAGGCAGCGGTCCGGCCTACGGCTTCCTGATGATTGATGCACTCTCTGACGGCGGCGTAGCAGCCGGTCTGCCGCGGGCAGCTGCAACGCTTTTGGCGGCACAGACGCTCTATGGTGCGGCAAAGATGGTGCTGGAATCCGGCAAGCATCCTGATGTGCTGAGGGATCAGGTTACAAGTCCTGCCGGCACAACGATTGCCGGCGTGCGCATCCTGGAGCAGCAGGGCGTAAGAGGCGCTCTCATTGATGCGGTTTTAGCAGCAGCTGACCGTTCAAAGGAGCTTGGGAAAAAATAATATAAATCACAGAAATAGGAAGATATATGGCTGTTTTAGAACAAAAAGAAAAAATCATCAGATATTATAAGGGAACTGAAGGCGAAGAAGCTGCTGTCAGGCTGGTGGATATGGCCGAACAGACAGAAAGGAGCCAAAAGTTCCGTTTAGGTGATTTCCTGGACCCCTATGGGCAGGAGATTGCCGAAACAGTGGCCAACAATTATCCTGGCCTGCGCCTTGATTTGGCCGGAGGCTATGTAGGAGCAGAGCGTCAGAGAGCTATGTTCATTGATAAGGATTTCGGCGGCTCGCCATCCTTTGAGCTGGCCTGTGTAAAAGCTGTCTGGAATGGCCAGTTCGAGCATATCGGCCACCGTGATGTCCTTGGAGCAGTCATGGGACTTGGCTTTGACCGCAGCCGTTTAGGCGATATTATCATGGGCAGTGCAGAAGCGTGCATCGTAACGGACCAAAAGCTGGCGGAATACCTTATTGCCAACCTTACTCAAATCGGTCATACCGGTGTAAAATGTGAGCCGGCAGATTTGAGCCTGATTCCTGCTAAGGAAGAAAAATTCAAGGAGCTGCGGGCAACAGTAGCGTCTCTGCGTGTAGACTCTATCGCTGCAGCAGGCTACGGCATATCAAGGAGCAAAGCAGCAGCAGATATTGCAGCTGACAAGCTGAAGCTGAACTGGCAGCCTGTGAAAAATGCCTCTCAAAATGTCAAGGAAGGGGATACCATGTCCCTTCGGGGCCGCGGCAGGCTTGAAATAGCCGAGGTTCGCGGTCAAACAAAGAAAGGGCGCATTGGAATCCTGTTGAAGAGATACTATTGATTATAGGGAGGTAATGTTATGCTGACACCGGTAGATATCCATAACAAAGAATTTACCCGCAGTTTTCGCGGATACAACCAGGAAGATGTCGATGATTTTCTTGACCAGATTGTCAATGATTACGAAATGCTCTATCGTGACAACCATCAAATGAAGAAGGATATTGAGCTGAATAACAAGCAGCTTGGGCAATATCATCAGCTGGAAAAGAATCTGCAGGATACCCTGCTGGTGGCTCAGCGTACTGCCGATGAGGTTGTAAATACTGCCAATATCCGCGGCGAAGAGGTTCGTCAGGCAGCCAGACAGGCAGCTGATAACCTGAAAAGGGAAGCAGAGCTGTACACTGAAAAGCTGAAGCAGGAAACTGAGCAGGAATGCAAGCGCAAAATCGAGAGTGCTGCGGCTCAGGTGCGTTCGGCCATTGCTGAATATGAACGCATTGTCAGAGAACGCCGCCAATTTGTCGCAAAAATGCGCAATCTGATGCAGACTGAGCTGAGCTTTTTGGATGAGGCGTATGATATTATGCCGGACAAGCTCTCCGAGCAGGCGGAAGCAAATATGTCTGCTGCAAAGCAGGCTGCTGCGGCATACACCTCGCAGAAAGCAGGTTCCGACATCTCTGAACCTGAAAGGGAACAGTCTGAAACCATTCAGCAGAATGCTGAATAAAATGAGATTTTTGATTAGGATATAGATTTTGGAGGCTTTGGCAGGTGCCTTTAGGAATAGGAATTTTTGTTTTTATAATAGACCAGCTGGTCAAGCTTTTTGTGGTGTCTACCATGCACATAGGACAGTCAATACCGGTAATTGACGGTATTTTCAATATCACATATGTATTGAATCCGGGAGCAGCCTTCGGCATGCTTGAGCATCAGCGCTGGATTTTCATTTTGGCCGCTATGGGTGTCATGATGATCGCCGCCGTATGCTATCGTCATATCCAGCGGGAAAATATGTTCATACGCTGTGGCTCCGGTCTGCTTTTAGGCGGTGCCGCAGGTAATCTGGCAGACAGAATCCAGACCGGACTGGTTATAGATTTTTTTGATTTTCATATCTGGCCTGTTTTCAACCTTGCAGATGTTGCTATTTGCGTAGGTGCAGGCATTTTGATCTGGGATATTTGGCAAAGGCGGAATGAGGATGAGGATAAGTTTTACAGCTGATAAAGCAGATGAACGGTTGGATGTATTTCTGACCAGAATGCAGCCGGAGTTTTCCCGTTCGCATATCCAAAAGCTGATTGCCGGCGGACTGGCCGCAGTAAATCAAAATATACGCAGGGGAAATTTCAAATTGAAGCCGGCGGACAATGTGGAATTGGAAATCCCGGAGCCGGAAAACGCGGAAATCTTGCCGGAGGAACTCCCTCTGGATATTCTGTATGAGGATCGGGATATCATCGTCATCAACAAGGCCCGCGGCATGGTAGTGCATCCGGCAGCCGGAGTTTATTCCGGCACATTGGTCAATGCCCTGATGCATCATTGTGATGATTTGTCAGGTATCAACGGCGAAATTCGCCCGGGTATCGTGCACCGTCTTGATAAGGATACCTCCGGTGTGATGGTAGCCGCCAAAAATGACCAGGCGCATCTTAGCCTGGCCAAACAGATTCAGGAGAAATCTGCTTTTCGCATCTATCAGGCAGTGGTGTGGGGGAATATAAAAGAGGAGTCCGGAACCATTCACGGTGATATTGGCCGCCATCCGGCAGACAGGAAAAAAATGGCTATCGTAAAGGAAAACGGTAAGCCTGCCACTACCCATTTCAGGGTTTTGGAACGCTTTGGCGAACAGACACTGGTGGAGTGCAGACTGGAAACCGGCCGTACCCATCAGATCCGTGTCCACATGACATATATTGGGCATCCTGTAGTAGGTGACCCAAAATACGGTACAGACAGACATGGCAGGATACGCGGCGGCTTTACCATAAGAGGGCAGGCGCTGCATTCCGAAATCCTGGAGCTTACCCATCCCGTTACTGGCGAACGAATGACATTCAAAGCGCCGGTGCCGGATGATATGGCGAAGCTCATTGCAAAGCTGCGGCGCTGAGGCAGAAAAATCATATTTATGGAATAGGAGCGGTGATTATGGCTAATTTTGTCGATAAAACTGTTTTAATGGACAAGCAGGGAATCAGCCGTGCTTTGGTACGCATAGCCCATGAGATTGTGGAAAAGAACAAAGGAGTAGAAAATATCGTGCTGGTAGGTGTCCGTTCCAGGGGTGTACCGCTTTCCGAGCGGGTGGCAGATGCCATTGAAAAAATCGAGGGGCAGCGCCCGCCTGTAGGTATTTTGGATATTACTCTGTACAGGGATGATCTGTCTACGCTTTCCTATCAGCCTATCGTGCGTCCTACTACCATGCCGGTAGACATTGACCGCAAGACCATTGTTTTAGTGGATGATGTACTGTATACCGGCCGTACAATCCGTGCTGCACTGGATGCGGTAATGGATATGGGACGCCCCCATGCCATCCAGCTGGCGGTGTTGGTGGATCGCGGACACAGAGAGCTTCCAATTCGTGCCGATTATGTAGGCAAAAATGTGCCTACATCGTCCAAGGAATCCGTCAGCGTGCTTGTCACAGAGATTGACCACGATGAGAAGGTTGTCATCAGAGAAGAGATTTGACCGGTATGCTGAGGCAGCCGTTGGAAAGGATGCTTTATGAAAATCGCAGTTTTAGATGGTTATATGCTGGGGCATGGAGATGTCTCCTTTGCGCCTGTAGAAGACCTCGGTGAATATGCTTATTATGACAGTACAGACTGCAGCAATGCTGATGAAATTGTTGAACATATCGGCAGTGCAGAAATAATTCTGGTGAACAAGGTTCCTATCACCGCAGAAATTTTTGACCGCTGCCCGAATTTGAAATTTATCTGCGAGACAGCTACCGGCTACAATAATATTGATTTGCAGGCTGCGGCAGCCCACAGCGTGCTGGTGTCGAATGTACCGAGCTATGGTACGAATACAGTGGCCCAATTTGCGATGGCCCTGCTTTTGGAGATTTGCAACGGAGTAGGACATCATGCTGCTGCCGTAAGGAAGGGTCGCTGGAGCAGCTGCCAATACAATTGCTTTTGGGATTTTTCCAATATTGAGCTGGCTGACAAGACCATCGGCATCATCGGTGCCGGCCGTATCGGCATGACCTTTGCCCGCATGGCACAGGCCTTTGGCGCCAGGATTATCGCCAGCCATCCCCGCAAGGTAGGAGAACCGTTTGAGTTTGGATGCTACACTTCAATGGATGAGCTTTTGGCTCAATCGGATATTATTTCCCTCCATTGTCCATTGACTCCTGAAACCAATCAGCTCATCAATGCAGAAACTATCAAAAAAATGAAGCATGGTGCCATTCTCATCAATACCAGCCGCGGTCAGCTGATAGACGAAGCGGCGTTGACAGCCGCTCTTGAAGGCGGCAAAATAAAGGCTGCGGGCCTGGATGTAGCGAGCAGTGAGCCTATTGCAGAGGATAATCCGCTCCTGTCCGCCCCGAACTGCATTCTCACGCCTCACATGGCCTGGTCTGCAACGGAAGCCCGTCAGCGTCTGATGGATATCTGCGTCGAAAATCTCAAAGCATATATCGGCGGTCAGCCTGTAAATTTAGTCAGGTAAAGCTGTTTTGCCGGCGTGAAAGGATGTGTTTGTTTATGCTGCTGTTCACTTATTATGGACACTCGGCCTTTGCATTGAATGACGGTCACAGCAAGCTGCTTTTTGACCCGTTTTTTACGGGCAATCCCTCAGCGGCAACTGCTGCTGAAGTTATAACCTGCAATTATATCCTGGTTTCTCACGGCCACGCGGACCATCTTGGCGATGCTGCAGAAATTGCCGCCCGTACCGGGGCAACTGTAATCGGCACCCCTGAGATCCTGGAAGCCTGCCATGCTGCTCATGGGCACGGCATGAATATCGGCGGCAGGGCAAAATTTGCTTTTGGCAGCGTATATATGGCGCCGGCGCTTCACAGCAGCGGTACACCGGGGCTTCTAGCCTGCGGCTTTTTGGTTGAGATAGGCGGTAAAAATATCTATTATGCCGGAGATACAGCCCTTTTCAGCGATATGAAGCTGTTGGCAGAACGCTGTCGGATTGACTGCGCTGTGCTGCCTATTGGCGATAACTATACCATGGGAATAGAGGATGCTGCCAAAGCGGCAGAACTGCTGCAGCCTGAGCATATCATCCCCGTACACTACAATACCTGGCCTGTCATTGAGGCAGACCCTGAAAAATTCAAGACTATCACGGAGGAAAACACCTCCGCCAGGGTACATATTCTCCAGCCTGGAGAGGCCCTGGATTTTGATGCACTCTAGGGGAAAGGTGGCAGGCAATACTTTATGAGCACAGGCGAGCCGCAGAACAAGAAAGAAAAGCTGCTGGTGCTGCTGGGGCCAACAGCTTCCGGCAAAACTCAGCTTTCCATCGAGCTGGCAAAGGAACTGCATACAGAAATTATTTCCGGGGATTCCATGCTGGTTTATCGTGGCTTTGATATTGGTTCAGCCAAGCCTTCCGCCGCAGAAATGTCGGGTATCAGGCATCACATGATCGATATACTGCCTCCTGCGGCCTCCTTCAATCTCATGGATTTTTTGCAGCAGGTAAAGGCTTTGATCACAAGATTGAATCAGGAGCACAAGATTCCAGTGCTGGCAGGAGGAACCGGTCTCTATATTCAGTCCCTGCTGGAGGGCTATGAGCTTAACCGACAGTGCGGTGATGAAGCATACCGCCAGAAGCTGGAACGCCTGGCGGAGGAAAAAGGCAGGGTCTTTGTCCACCAAATGCTGTCAGAGGTCAATCCCCAGGCCGCCAAGCGTCTGCATCCCAACGATTTTCGCCGCATAATCCGCGCTCTCGAGGTTTATCATTTAGGGGGAGAGCATATTTCCCGGCAGCGAGCACCTGAACTGGTATATGATGCCTATGTTGCTGGACTGATGTGGCAGCGCAGTGCTTTATATGGACGAATCAATCAGCGGGTTGAGCTGATGATGAAGCAGGGACTGACACAGGAAATACGCAGCCTTTTGGCGGCAGGTGTACCTGCTGACTGCCAGGCTATGAAGGGTATCGGCTACAAGGAGCTGCTGCCCGCACTGACAGAAACTTTCAGCTCGGAAGCGATTGCACAGGCCGCTGCCAAAATCCAGCAGAACAGCCGCCATTTCGCCAAGCGTCAGCTGACCTGGTATCGCCGTATGCCGTATATTCACTGGTATCAGCCTGAACTATATACCGATTTACAGCAGCTGAAACAAAATCTGCTGTGGGATATACAGCGCTGGCTGAATAGATAATATTTTAGGAGAAAAATTATGACTAAAGCAATTAATTTACAGGATAGTATCCTCAATCAGGTTCGCAAAGAAAATGTAGCTGTCATCATTCATTTGGTAAATGGTTTCCAAATCAAGGGCTTCGTAAAGGGCTTCGATAACTTTACCGTTATTCTGGATTCTCTCGGCAAGCAGCAGCTGGTGTACAAGCATGCTATATCTACCATCACCATGACCCGCCCGGTAGATAATTTCGAGAAAAAAGCGGAAGCTATGGAGCAGGTATAAAGCCATGAAAAAAAGAGGCTTTGAAATCGTCTCGGCATATGCACAGGCATCGATCAGCCTCCCCGTACGCAAGACAGCAGCCAGTGCAGGCTATGACATTCAGGCAGCTGAGGATAGATGCCTGGAGCCGCACAGGGTTTCTTTGATAGCAACAGGCCTGAAGGCATACATGCAGCCAGATGAATACCTGGCTCTGCATGTACGGTCAGGCTTTTCCGTCAGGCATGCCGTAAGCTGTATCAACAGTCAGGGTATCATTGATGCAGATTATTACAATAATCCCGATAATGAAGGGCATATTATGATACCTCTGATCAATCATGGTGAACAGCCAGTATATATTGCCAAAGGCACGAGGATAGCCCAGGGCATCTTCTGCAAATACCTGACAGCGGATAACGAATCCTCCGCCGGAGCGGCTGTACGCATGGGAGGCTTTGGTTCTACAGGAGAAAACTGATATGGATGTGGGCTTTGATTTGTTTTCAGCTGCTGCAGCAGAAGAAGAAAGCCGAAACAAAATTAAATATGAGCCCTTGGCTCAGCGCATGCGCCCGAGAAGCTTCTCGGAATTCATCGGTCAGGAAGAGGCCATGGGGCAGGGCAGATATTTGCGAAAGATGATCGAGCAGGACCAGCTGCCCTCGATGATTCTTTTCGGGCCTCCCGGTACGGGAAAGACCACCATTGCCATGATGATTGCCGGTATCACAAACAGCAATTTCAAGCGGCTGAATGCAGTAGCTGCCGGTATCGGCGATATTAGAAAAATTGTGGAAGAGGCGGCTGAACAGCGGAAATTCTATCAAAAAAGGACTATCGTCTTTATTGATGAGATACACCGCTTCAACAAGGGCCAGCAGGATGTGCTGCTTCCCTATGTAGAGGACGGCAGGCTGACCTTGATTGGTGCTACGACTGAAAATCCTTTCTTTGAAGTAAATCATGCTCTGCTGAGCCGTGTACGCATGGTCAGGCTATATGCCCTGTCTGACGAGGATATCAGACAGCTTTTGCACCAGGCTCTCCAGGACGAGGAACGGGGCCTGGGCAGACAGTGCCTGTCTGTCGATACCGCTGCCCTCAATGCACTGGTGCGGTTATCAGGCGGTGATGGACGCATGGCGCTGAATCTTTTGGAGCAGGCAGCCTCCATGACGGAAGCTGGAGCGGTCATTGATATGACCCTTTTGGAAAGCCTTTTTGGCGAACGCATCCAGCATTACGACAAAAAAGGCGACAATCATTATGATACAGTATCTGCCTTTATCAAAAGCATGCGCGGCAGTGACCCTGACGCAGCCATCCACTATTTGGCAAGGATGATTGCAGGCGGCGAGGACCCCAATTTCATCGCCCGCCGCGTCGCCATTTGTGCAGCAGAGGATGTGGGAAATGCAGATCCTATGGCCTTGGTCGTGTCTATGGCGGCTGTACAGGCAGTGCAGTTTGTAGGGATGCCGGAGGGCAGGATACCTCTGGCTGAAGCTGTGACCTATGTAGCATCTGCTCCCAAAAGCAATGCCGCTTATATAGCTGTCGATACAGCTTTGGCTGAAGTGCGCAGCCAAAGCTGCGGTGCTGTGCCGCCGCAGCTCAGAGATGCCCACTACAAGGGAGCTGCCAAATTGGGACATGGCCTGGACTACATTTATCCCCACGATTATCCGGGCAATTTTGCACCACAGCAGTATTTGCCGGACAAAATCAAAGACCGGATTTATTATCATCCAACAGATAACGGACACGAGCGCCGCCTGAAAGAATATCTGGCAGAATGCTGGCCTGAACGAAGACGCTGACCCGTTAGCTACGAAAGGTGACTTTTATGAGAACTATGACTGAATCCGAGCTGAGAGCCGGTGTTATCTTTGGTGACAGCCAGACTGCAGAATATGTTTATATGCCTGCCGGCGAGCTGGGAACAGAACAGCCTTTTTGTGTCTATGAATATTCCGGCCACAGGGATGATGCTTCCCTGCAGGATGCCATGGACATCATCCGCCGCCGCAGCCTGAAGCCTGTCAAGCACCCTGTGTTGGGAGCCAGCTCCTGCTGGTAACCCAAGCTCAAGCAGCCGCAAAGTAAAAAATCATATTGCTTTTCATTTTCAGTGCCTGTCTGCCGTTTCCTGCGGCCGACAGGCATTATTTTTTTTTGCGCAGAATTCACCCCGCCATCCATCGGACATGAAAAGCGGATGTATTCCGACTGATTTAGTAAGAAAATTTTCATCCACCTATTGACATACTAAGTAAATATGTTTAATATATGAATATAAGCTTAAGCTATTGCAAATCAAAAAGACATTCTCAATAAAAGTTTTATGAAATGAGGTCATCGCCATGAGCAAATATAAATTTGAAACCCTGCAGCTGCATGTTGGACAGGAGCAGCCTGACCCTGCCAGTGATGCCAGAGCTGTACCGATTTATCAGACCACTTCCTATGTATTCAAGAATTCGGCTCATGCCGCAGACAGATTTGGATTGAGAGATGCCGGAAATATTTACGGCAGACTGACCAACTCCACCCAGGATGTGCTTGAAAAGCGTATTGCTGCCCTGGAGGGAGGTACCGCAGCCCTGGCTGTCGCTTCCGGCGCTGCTGCCATTGACTACACAATCCAGGCCTTGGCCGGAGCAGGAGAGCATATTGTAGCGCAAAAGACAATTTACGGCGGCAGCTACAATCTGCTTGCTCACACTCTGCCGCGCTATGGCATTACAGCAACCTTCGTCGATGCCCATAATCTGGCAGAGCTGGAAGCCGCCATCCAGCCAAATACCAAAGCCATTTATCTGGAAACTCTCGGCAATCCGAACAGTGATATTCCTGATATTGACGCCATTGCCAGACTGGCACATCAGCATGGTCTGCCTCTGGTCATTGACAACACCTTTGGCACGCCATATCTCATCCGGCCAATTGAGCATGGAGCAGATATCGTAGTCCATTCTGCCACAAAATTCATCGGCGGACACGGCACCTCCCTGGGAGGCATAATCGTGGATTCCGGTAATTTTGACTGGAAGGCGAGCGGCAGATATCCTGGTATTTCGGATCCCAACCCAAGCTATCATGGTGTATCCTTTGCCGATGCGGCAGGTCCTGCAGCCTTTGTCACCTATATCCGTGCCATCCTGCTGCGGGATACCGGAGCAGTTCTTTCACCCTTCAATGCCTTTCTGCTTCTCCAGGGCACAGAAACTCTCTCATTAAGGATTGACCGTCATGTTGAAAACACCAAGAAGGTCGTTGCATATTTAAGCACTCACCCTCAGGTAGAAAAGGTAAATCATCCTTCTTTGCCGGAACATCCTGACCATGCACTTTATACAAAGTATTTCCCTAACGGCGGTGCATCTATATTTACCTTCCAGATCAAGGGAGGACAGGCAGAGGCTCACCGGTTCATTGACAATCTGGAGATCTTCTCTCTCCTTGCCAATGTAGCAGATGTCAAGAGCCTTGTCATCCACCCGGCTACAACTACGCATTCCCAGCTGAATGACCAGGAGCTGGCTGACCAGGAAATCTATCCGAACACCATCCGCCTTTCCATCGGCACTGAGCATATTGATGATATCATTGCAGATTTGGCAAAGGGCTTTGCTGCCGTAAAATAAAAAATAAAAACAAACTGCTCTGCAGAGACTGATGTCCGCAGAGCAGTTTTTAGTTTTCCTGTACAAATTTATTGTTTTTTATTCCTGCCAGCAAATATAAACAGCTAAAATCCCCATGCCAACAGAAACACTCAGCACATTTTCCTCTGCCTCATTGCTGACCGCATAGGGACAGCTTTGGGTAAGCACTACATCCTCTAACTCCCAATGCACGCCTGAGATGCTCACCCCGGTTACCTCCGCCGAAACGGGCAGCAGGGAAATCGCCTTTGGCTTTTTCGCAAGTGCCAGCCGTACACTTTCCTCAGTGTGCAGGAAAAAAACCGCCTCTCTGTCATCAGCGATACAGCCCTTTAATCCACTGCTGCCAAAAGAAAAAATAGTACTGTAGGCGTGATCAAAACGACCGCCTAGAGCCGCTGTCAAAATCACAAAGGAATTTTCCCCGGCAGCCATCTCCAAAGTGAGCTGTGTATCAGTATAATCCTTCTCCGGAGGAAATTTCGCAATCTCCACATTGTGCAGTATGGCCCAGTGCCATGCCTCCGGACTGGCACTGTCTCCATCACCGATCAGACGCTGGGGAAGCAGGCCGGCCCTGCAGCAGCAGTCAATACCGTGGTCAATGCACCAAAGCTTGCGTCCGGAAGCTGCTGCACACAGCCATTCAGGGGCAGGAGGACGGCCGCCGCCTGCCAGCAGCAGCTCTTTATCCGGCAGCGGATAAGAAAATTCCGCTTGTATATGAGGCAGTACAATCATATTTTTATTCATCATTCAGCACATCCTTATCATTCTTTGAACCCTACTATAACATATTTTTTCCCACACCGCCTTTTATCTGCACAAATAATACAGACAAATGCGCTGAAAGATTTTCATTTGTATATATACTATTTTATAATCTAATACAATCTGTGCTATAATATAATAATATCTTATGTTAATCGGGTTTTCCCATAAAATGTTTGGAGAGATTTTTGTGAATAAACAGGCTGTACTGGATTTTATTGATAACTTGAATATTTGGCACGAGGTAACTGAGCATCCGGCAGTATTCAGTATGGATGAAGCAATGGATGTCACGCTGCCATACCCTGAATACGATGCCAAGAACCTTTTCGTGCGTGATGATAAAAAGAAAAATTATTATATCATCACGGTTTGCGGCCCCAAGAGAGTTGATCTAAAAGCCTTCCAGAAGGCTCATGGCACCAGACGCCTGAGCTTTGCTTCACCGGAGGATCTATGGCATCTTCTGCAGCTGAAGCCTGGCTCCGTATCGCCCTTAGGTCTGCTCAATAATGAAGCATGCAATGTAAAGCTGTTTTTAGATGAGGATTTTTTTGCCGGCATGGGCATCATCGGTATCCACCCCAATGAGAATACCGCTACGGTCTGGCTGAAAGCTGAGGACCTGCTGCAAATGATCAAGGAACACGGCAGCCCCGCCGAAATCGCAGCACTGTAAGCAGGTGACTTTGTCAGATATGATTTTAGTTTAGTGGTGATATGATATTATGCAGATTGCTGATGTGTACATAAATATTCCGATAAAAAGCATTGCCCGCAGCTTCAGCTATACGCTGCCGGATAGTCTGGAACAGATTGCCGCCGGCTGGCGCGTTCTGGTTCCCTTTGCCGGACGGACGGCTGAGGGTTTTGTGGTGCGTACATATCCGGCAGAAATGTACAGCGAGCTTGGAGATGATTACCCTCTGGAAACGCTGAAGCCTGTGCTCGCTGCTGTTGATGATGAGCCTTGGTTCTCACCTTTGATGCTGACCGCCGCCAAATGGCTGGCAGAATTTTATCTCTGCTCTGCCGGAGAAATCATGCGGCTTTTCATGCCCGGCAAAAGCGCCACTAAGATACTGCTGCAGTATGAGGCCGTACCTGACATACAGGATGATATGCTGCTCATGGTGGATGTATACAGGCAGGTTTATGAGCTGCTCCGCGCTGCCGGTCCACTCAGGAAAAAGAAGCTGCTGACGCAGCTGACCGAAAAAGGCTGCGAAGATGCTGCTGCACAGCTGGATAGGATTTTAGATGGGCTTTTGAAGCACAGGCTGATACAAAGGATATATGACGCACAGCAAAGAGCCAAGGCATCCTATGAGCGCTGCCTGTTCCTGCCCCAGCCGATTGCAGCAGCTGATATTGATAAACTGGAGAAACGCAAAAAAGCCCAAAGACGCCTGCTTGCCTGGCTGGCAGACCAGCCGGAGGAGCAGCAGTATTATCCTTTTCAGGTGCTGTCCAGGGAAGGCTTTTCTCCGCAGATAATAAATGCTGTCGCTGAATCAGGTCTGGCAGAAATCAGGAAGCAGAGGATTTTGAGAGACAGCTACAGAGATTTTGCTGCCGGGAAAAAAGTTCTGGAACTGACCGACGCACAGGAAAATGCCGTACAGGAAATCTCCTGTCAGCTTGTACAGCACACCAGCAAAACCTTTTTGCTGTATGGTGTAACCGGCAGCGGCAAAACCCAGGTCTACATCGAAGCGGTCTGTATGACCCGCTCTCTGGACCGTACAGCAGTAGTCCTGGTTCCGGAAATCGCTCTGACAGGACAGCTGGTACAGGCTTTCAAGGCTTATTTCGGCAATGACATCATTGTCATGCACAGCCGATTGTCCATCAATGAGCGCAATGACGCCATTATGCGGGTAAGAGCGGGGGAGGCCGGCATCATCATCGGCGCCCGTTCGGCACTTTTTACGCCTCTTGAAAATATTGGTCTGTTCATCATGGATGAGGAGCAGGATAACTCCTACAAGCAGGATGAGGCTCCCCGCTACCATGCCAGGGTTGTAGCCCAAAAGCTGGCGGAGCTGCACCATGCCGTCCTCATTTTAGGCAGTGCCACACCTTCCCTTGAGACCTATTATCGTGCCCTCAAGGGGGAATACGGCCTTTTGAGGATGCCCCAGCGCATCGGGAACCGTCCCTTGCCGCGGGTCATCAGCGCAGATATGCGTCAGGAGCTGAAAATGGGACGGCGCAGCGTAATTTCCCAACCGCTCCAAACCCTGATAACAGAAACCCTGACCAGGAAGGAGCAGCTGATTCTCATGCTGAACCGGCGCGGCTTTTCTACCTTTGTCATGTGTCGTTCCTGTGGAGAAGCAGTCAAATGCCCCCAATGCACCATGCCTCTGGTCTTTCACCGTGACGGCCGCCTTCTGTGCCACCACTGCGACATACAGCTTCCTGTACCGGATGTCTGTCCCAAATGCCAGAGCCCTTATATAAAGTATTTTGGTTCCGGCACGGAAAAGCTGGAGCAGGAACTAGCTCAGCTGGTGCCCCAGGCCCGTATCGTCCGCATGGATCGTGATACAACCGCCAAAAAGTTTGCTCATACAGATATTTTGTCTAAATTCAAAAAGGGTGAATATGACATTCTTCTGGGAACGCAGATGGTTGCCAAGGGACATGATATTCCCAATGTAACAGCCGTTGGCATCCTGAGTGCGGATTCTACCCTTAATATGCCGGATTTTCGGGCAGCAGAACGAGTCTTCATGCTGATTACCCAGACCGCGGGCAGAGCAGGCAGAGGAAGTCTGCCGGGCAG
>JAQUZO010000116.1 GCA_028691285.1 Anaerovibrio sp.
CGCCGCTTTTGGCTGTATGGATATGCCAGTTGTTGCGGCAGCCCGGCTCAAAGGTCACATTATATATAGGCACCTGCTCCCGGGAAACAGCCGCCAGATAGCTCTGTCCTGCAAAATACTCTGCAAAGGCCGTATTCGGCTCGCCCACAGGGAAAAAGACGGTCTGCTGATACCTTTCCTTCTCCGTCAGGGCTTCGTTTTCCCCCTGCCATACCTCCCTGGCCAGATTGAAAGCTGCCCAGGCCTTCGGCCAGCCGGCATAAAATGCCGTATGAGTAATCACCGCCGCGATTTCTTCCCTGCTCACGCCATTTTTTTTGGCATTGTCCAGGTGATATTTCAGTGAGCTGTCTGTTATGCCGGAGGACACCAGCGCCACAACCGTAATAATACAGCGGCTTTTAACATCGATTGCCTGATTGTTCCAATTTTCCCCGAACAGCACATCGTCATTGTAGTGGGCAAACTCTGGTGCAAATTCCCCCAAAAGCTCTCTGCCTGCAGTCTGTTTAATCATTGTCCTACCTCCTGTAATACACTTCGGCAAAATCATTCCTCACGGCGATTCGCCTCAACTTGTATTTGCTTATTGAAAATATAAAGTGTTCCATGAACGCATTGACACTTCCCGGTGAAGGCGCCCGCGATTATTTTGCGGCAACCTGATTGGCAGACAGCCAGGCAGCTATATCATTGTCCAGCCCTGCATCTCCGCCATAATGTACCGACAATCCTTCTCCCAGCTCGGCATTCGGTACAAGTTTTCCGATTGCCGTCAGGCTCTGGCCAAAACGGCCGCTGGCTGCGCCAACAGGATTGACCGCCCGTCATCATCATAGCCTCCATAAATGTCGAAGCTCCACTCAGAAACATTGCCGTGCATACAAAAAACATAATAATTGATGCCATCGCGAGCAACGGCTTCGTCATCTATCTGCCTCCCTTCAACAATCCCATACCCCAGCCAATCAGCTTCATGCCATAATGGCCAAGCGCCGCAAACAGCACCAGCATGGCAAGATATTTGCCCAGCAATATTCCTCCCGACTGCTCATGATTGAAAAAGGCAAAATGCGTCGTCAAAAACAGACTATCTGCAATCCTTTCATCAATAAAAGCATAAACACCGCAAAGCGACACCATAAATACTGCCGCCCTTGACATGATGCCCGCAGCAGGACTGCTTACCGGCTGACTCAGCGCCCTGCGCAGAATACCCTTGAGCATTTCCCAGTGAAAGCCAAGATGCAGTCCCATGAGAACGAAGCCCCAATAGGAGGATGCCAGATGCAGCATACGGGCCACACCCCTGCCCCCATGCAGGGACAGAAAAGCAAAAACAAATTTTGACAGGATAATGCCGCTGTAAGCAATGCACAGCATGACAGCCAGGACAGCAAGATTGAGCAGAGTGCCAATCAGCCGCCGGCAGGTATATTCTCCCCGGAAAAGATTTTTGTACCACTGGATGTTGAGCATGGTGTGCAGGATAAACAGGATAAGCATACCCGCCCCCAGCCACTCATGCACAAATCTGCCGAATAAGTGATAACCCATCAGAGGCAGCAGAATCATCAGCAGCAAAACATCAACAAATAATTTAGTCTTCATGTTCAAGTTCATTTTGCATCACCTTATTGAGCAGAGCCTTTGACTCCCAGTCCGTTCACCCAGGCAGCCACATCCTCACGGGAGGAATCAGCGCCAAAGCGCCTGCCGGGCAGCCAGTCTGCTCCTTTGGTCAGGCGGGCAAGATTCTCCGCGCTGGAGCCCATATCACTGGCAGCCGAGGTACAGAAAGGAATCACTGTCTTGCCGGCAAAATCATAGCTCTCCACAAAGGTGCTGACGATTCTCGGGGCCTCGCCCCACCAGATAGGATAGCCAATGAGGACAATATCATACTGCTGCATATTTTCCACTCCGGCAGCGATGGCAGGACGGCTGCCTGCATCGTGCATTTCCAGGGTACTGCGGCTGCTGTCATTGTGGTAATCCAAATCAGCGGCAGTATAAGGTACCGCCGGATTGATTGCGTATAAATCAGCCTGCAGTTCCTCAGCCGCATACTCTGCCAGTTTCTCCGTGGAATGGGTAGGAGAAAAATATGCCACCAGAATCCTCGCTGCATGTTGTCCTCCAGTCTGCTGCTTCTGAGGACTGGCAGAGGCTGCCGCCTCCCCTGTGCTCTCTCCTCCGGCAGTATCCGCACCGCAGCCGGCCAGGGCAAAAATCATCCCCAATGCCAGCAAAAGCAAAGTCATCTTTTTCATTCTTTAACCTCCTGTACTTTCTTCTGGTTTTCCCTGATCAAAAAATCCAAATGCCGCAGCAGCGTCTCCTTATCGTGGATATCCTCCAATAATTTATACCGCTGCCTGATCAGTACCTTAATCTGCTCTTCCC
This sequence comes from Anaerovibrio sp., assembly GCA_028691285.1. Classification (GTDB taxonomy): domain Bacteria; phylum Bacillota; class Negativicutes; order Selenomonadales; family Selenomonadaceae; genus Anaerovibrio. Next base: position 2,407 of record JAQUZO010000116.1, read on the forward strand.
TGATATGCCCGTCACTGCCTGCTCCTGCAAGGTACTGCCTGACCGCAGGCATATCCAGCCCCGCCTGAAGCAGCAAATCTATCAGACCGATATACTCCAGGATTTCATCGCAGTAATCAATCCTCCCATCCTGCTGCCTGCGGCAGTCAAACAAGCCATTTGCCTCATAATGCAGCAGCCTTGCCCTGTCAATCTTGAAGCGCCTGCAAACCTCCTCAAAAGTCATCCCGGATTTCCTCCATAAAAAAATAATGTATGCCTGCTGCCGAAAAATCACATTTCCTGCCAGCCGGTACATACATTATATAGAAAAAACACTATCATGTTAAATGCTTATATTTTATATCCAATTATGTCTTGACAGCATAACTCAAATACTCCATGAACTTCACAGTAGCCTGACTAAAGGGCTGATACCGCTTCCAGACAAGGACAGAGGCATTGGTGAGAGCAGGCTCTAAAGGCCGGAAGCACAGCTCCGGGTTATGGTACATATCCACCGCCCCCTCAATAGTCACGGCAGAGGCTACGCCCTGCAGCGTAAGACGGGCAGAGTTGGCAACCAGATTACAGGTAGCAACCACATTGAGAGCTGGATAGGCCGTGCCGAACCATTCCCTCAGGGCACTTTGAGCACCTGTCCTCCGAGGCAGGATCAGCGGCATAGTGCTCACCTCCTCTGATGTGAGCGAAGCCTTTTCACTCAGAGGATTGTCCCGCCGCATCAGAACACCCCACTGCTCCCTCTGCTTCAGGCGCAGATATTCGTATTTGGTAACCTCTATCGGTTCTATCAGCAGCCCAATGTCCAGGATGCCATGCTCTATCAGCTCCTTGATATTATCTCCTGTCCCGGTATAGATTTCAAATTTAACCTCTGGATAGGCCGCGGAAAAATCTCCAATGATTTTGGTCAATGCTTTCACCGCAGATGATTCCCCGCAGCCAATGGAAACCACTCCCCCCAGGTTTTCCTCCTTGTCCAGGAATTCCCGTGCCGTTTTGTCTGCCAGCTCTACCAACTCGGCCGCCCTGCGGCGCAGCAGCACTCCTGAATCAGTCAGGGTGATTTTTGTTTTGCCCCGCAGAAACAGCTTCGTATCCAGCTCCTTCTCCAACTCCTGCATCTGGCGGCTGAGGGTAGGCTGGGTAATATGCAGAAGCTCGGCTGCGCGGGAAATATTTTCTTCCCTGACCACTGTCAAAAAATACCGTAAAGTCCTAAGCTCCATAATCTTTTCCTTTCCCGACTGACATACAGCCAGGCTGCTCCGGGCAGCTCCTGTCATCCATAAAAAGAAAACTGGACGAAAATAAATTTCGTCCAGTCACATACACCGTTCTCAAATCAGCTTCTCAAATTCCTGTGCAGGCAGCGGACGGGAATAATAGAATCCCTGTACAAACTGACAGCCGATGGATTTCAAAAATTCTACCTGCTCCCTGGTTTCCACACCCTCTGCAATGGTCTGCATATTCAGGCTGCGGGCCATCTGCATGATAGCAGCCAAAATACTGCCGCCCTTAGGGGAGTTGTCAGAGCTTTTTAAAAATCCCATATCCAGCTTCAGCACATCCACCTGCAAATCCTTGAGCATGTTCAGAGAGGAATAGCCTGTCCCGAAATCGTCCATCAAAATCAGGAAGCCTGCCTCACTGAGCCGTCTGGTGATGGTGACAATCTGCTCCGGGTCATCCGTATAGGCGCTCTCGGTGATTTCCAGCTCCAGATACTCCGGCGGAATATCATATCTTTGGCGCAGCTCCACAAGGTGCTTGACCAGCTTGGGATCATACAGGTCAATCCGGGAAACATTCACCGAAATCGGCTTGACATTCCTGCTGATGTTGTACAATAAAAATTGCCACTCTATTCTCAAGGATTTTGATATATAATTACAAAGAATAGGAGAAATCAAAATGGCAAAACGTATTACAAAAACTTATGATCAGGAATTCAAATCCCAGG
>JAQUZO010000117.1 GCA_028691285.1 Anaerovibrio sp.
GGCATTCCTGCGCCAGCTCACCGGCATCATAGCGGTCATAAAACTTCTTGTCCAGACCAAAATTCAGAACCCTCATGGCAGAAGCACCATAGAAGCGGGCAATCTTTTCGCCGAAGCCTCCGTCCAGAATACCGTCCTCCAGGGTCACGACTATGCTGTGATTCTTTTTGAGGCCTTCAAGCAATTCCTTATCCTGTCCGGTGATGAACATAGGATTGATGACAGTTGCCTCGATTCCCTGCTTTTTGAGCTCCTCTGCTGCGTTTTCTGCCAGCGCACAGAAATTGCCCAGCCCAATCAGAGCCACCTGACTGCCTTCATGCAGGACCTCATAGGTATTCAGCTCACTGTAATCCGTACGCACCGGGCGATTCGAGGAAGGTGTATTCGGCAGCGGCACACGGATAGCCACTGGATGGCTGTTCTGTTCAATCGACCAATCCAGCATAGCCAGATATTCCTCAGGAGAGGTCGGTGCCAGATATACAAGGTTTGGAATGTTGGACATCATGGAAATATCATAAAGCCCCAGATGAGTCACATCGTTCATCGCATACATCGAGCCCCAAAATACCAGGAAGGTAGCTCCGCTGTTGTTGATGCACACATCCTGAGAAAGCTGATCATAAGTGCGCTGGAAGAAGGTGCTGTAGGTGCCGAAGACAGGCTTGGCCCCGTTTCTTGCCAAGCCGGAAGCCATAGCCACTGCCTGCTCCTCGGCAATGCCTACATCTATGAACTGAGTGCCTGCTTCCCGGCGCCTCTCCGGCGTAAAGCCCATCGCTGCCGGAACAGCCGCTGTCAGAACCGCCAGCTTTTTATCCGTCTTCATTTTCTCAAGCAGATGGACTGCTGTCAGCTCTGCCATATCATCCTGATAATTTACAGTACATTCGCCTGTTTCAATGTCAAACGGCATGTGCCAATGCCAGGACTCCTTGTTTTCCTCTGCCAGCTTGTAGCCCTTGCCCTTTTGTGTCACAATATGCACTACAACAGGATGGTCTGTATCCTTGACCTCATTGAAGGCTTCAATCAATGCCTCTGTATCATTGCCATCAGCGACAAAGCGATAATCAAGCCCCATGGCGCGGAACAGATTGCGGGAGCTTGTGCCGCCTGTTTCCCGCAGCTCACGAAAGCCCCTGTACATTCCGCCGTGCACCTCGGCAATGGACATATCGTTATCATTGAACACGATAATTAAATTAGTGCCCATTTCCCCTATCGTATCCAAGCCTTCCAACGCTTCTCCGCCGCTCATCGAGCCGTCACCGATGATTGCCACAATATTTTCACTGCTGCCCTTCAAATCGCGTGCCTTGGCCAGGCCGGAGGCCAGGCTGAGCGAAGTTGAGGTATGACCTACATTGAATATATCATGCTCACTTTCCCCCGGATTGGTATAGCCTGAGACATCATCATAATGTGCCTCATCCAAATAAGCCTGGCTGCGCCCCGTCAGCATTTTGTGAGAATACGCCTGATGGGATACATCAAAAACGAACTTATCCTTCGGCGAATCAAATACGGTATGCAGTGCCACGGTAGCTTCCACGATGCCAAAATCCGGCCCGAAATGTCCGCCGTGGATACTGGCTCTTTTCAGCAGTGCTGCACGCATTTCCTCAGTCAATACACTGCGCTCCTGCGCAGTCAGCTTCTTTAAATCTCCCGGGTTATTTATCTTTTCCAACAGCATATATACAAACTCCTTTATCTCACCAAACACAAATTCACTAAAGCCCGCCTGCCGGGCTTATGGTTTTTTGTGACCTGTTTCCTGTTCATATTCATTGTAATCTATTGCTTTTTCACTGCCGATTTCCAATGCCTTGCGGTAATACCAGTCCTTGAAGTCCAATTCCTCCATATAATACTCCAGCTGCTCTATCTGGTCCTGCACAAACTGACGCTGCGCCCTGATCAGCTCATAACGCTCCAAAAGGGTCGCATCACCTTTTTTAGACAGCTCTACATATTCCTTGATACGCTTTATCGGCATACCTGTTTTCTTCAGACACATCAGCAGACGCAGCCAGCCAAAATCTACTTCGTCAAACATCCGAATGCCATTTTGGCGCTTTACCTCCGGCAGCAAGCCTTCCTTATCATAATATCTGATAGTTGAAGGAGATACGCTCATGAGGCGTGCTGCTTCTGAAATCGTATAAGCCATCCTGTTTCCTCCTGCTTCATGTATATACATTAGAATTTCCCTAGGTTGGTCAAAGCATAACCCTTAAAGTATACTTTAAGTCAAGGGTAAAATATATTTTTTTATAAAAAATACCCAAACCTCCCGCAGGCTGTTTGGATATTTTTCTTTTATTTAATATTTTTCAGGTAGATGCGCTGTACTACAGAGGAATTTTTGAAATCCTCATGCCTGTATTTCTTTTTTGGGCTGAGCACCTTCTGCCATTTTCCGTCTCCCTCATCCACATAGCTCTTAATCTGTTCAGGGGCAAAGCCTCTTTTATCCATAGCAAGACCCCAAAAAACATTTATGTAGCGAGAATTATCAAGAGAAACGGTTACTGCATATTTTTCGCCCTTTTCTACAACTACAGGCTGCTCCAGCTCTACCATGCGGTAACCTGGCCATGCTGGCGTACCATCCTCCCCAAAGGTTCCCTCCTGCTGATAATAAGGCTCCACCGTATTGTTTGTTAAGTCCTCACAATCTTTATACACAGATATTGTATAGTGCAAATCATCCATATAAGTATAAAAACCTACTCCCTTGATGAAAGACTCGCTGTCACTTTTGTAAACGGCACCAAAGGCAGCCCTTTTATCCATATTTACAGGCCAAACATCCAATCCCTTACTGCTCAGATTCCTCGAGGTATCCTCATAGGTTGCAATATGATCGAAGCAGGATTTGTCCATCCCCACATCCACGGAGCTTACTCTGAAAATACTCTCATCCTCATAGGATACATAACCATCGCCCTGCCGTCCCCAGTCAGCTCCCCAGCTGTTCCGAACAATCCAGGCACCCCTATTTTCCGGCGTCACACGCATGCCGGAACGGGAAAAATCATAATTGTCATCCCAGCCAATAACGGTCACTGCATGATTAGGCGTCTTCTGCTGAGAAGCATACATATCAACTGCTCCCACCTGAGACATACTGTCAGCATTCAAAACCATCGCTGCTGCACCGCAGGTCAACAGCATCTCCTTGATTCTCTCTATGTTTTCCGGCTGCCGAGGATCATCATTGGGCAAATAAAAGACATTATGCAAATGGACATCTGAAGCCTTTTCATATTCCCGCGGAGCAATCATGCTGTCAGAATCCCGGGGCTTCATTTCCTTGAACTGCATGCCTAAGGCCATCGAAAATTCTATGGGACATATCTCGCCCGAATCCTTGTATACCTTATTGGCAAATGGCTCAAGATATTCTTTCTGTTTTATCATGCCAAAATACAGTCTTTCCCTGCTTTTGTCCACATCAATAGGGGGAGCTGCATTGACCCAGGCCAAATACCAGGGAGAATATTTCACCGGATTGGTTTCCACATTGTAGGGAATCCCCTCCTGCTGCAGCTGCTTATAAACGCTTGATTCCGCCGAGGCTACTGCTGCAAATGCCCAGCAGGTACCAAAAATTCCCTGATTCTGCACAGGATTGACCAGGGTTTTCGTAGGGTCATAGGCGCTGCTCCTATCCTCCGGAACGGATAAATCCATATTATAATACGGTGATGCCAAAAGCCTTTCCATATCCTGAGGCACCACGGCCTCTGCCTCTGCCACGGCTATGCTGTATATACTGATCAGCAGGGAAAGCAGCAGACAATTCAAGCCCTTTTTTACATCCATGATCATTGCCTCCTCCTAGCCTTCAATACTCAGCAAATGCAGGATCCTTTTCATAATATCTTGGCAACGGCAGGCCGGAGTCATTTTTCAATGCCTCCAGCATCGCTTTTTTAGCCTCTGCCGGACGATTCAGCTTATACAGCAGCTCGCTCTCCTTTGCCAAGGCCAATGCTTTCGCACAGTCATCATCCTGGAGCAGCAAAATGCACTTTTGATTTTCCGCCAGGGCTGACTCATATTCATGCATACTTTGCAGGGCACCGCATTTCAGCCTATGGGCATCGATTTTTTCCTGATCAGACAGATCCTCCGCCAGCAGAAAATCATCTGCTGCTTTGAGTAAATCCGGATAATATTCCGCACGATATTCTGCATAGTTATCATAGGTAAACATAATATGCTTCAGCACCTC
>JAQUZO010000018.1 GCA_028691285.1 Anaerovibrio sp.
CGGCAAAACTCCTCAGGGTGCCTCATCAGCTCATAATTCTCACGAATCACATTATCCTGCCAATACCACCATTTTATTTTCTGCAGCTTTTGGATTATTTCCTCGCTGAACCTGTATCTGACAATCCTGGCCGAATTTCCCACCACTACCGCATAAGGAGGTACATCCTTGGCTACCACGCTGCCTGCACCGATGACAGCTCCATTGCCAATCCTGACACCGCCCATGATTGTCACATCATTCCCAATCCACACATCATTGCCGATGATTATCTGCCTGGGCCCAGGACACGATGCGGAAGGATGAAACTGTGCATCGTCATTGACTGTATCAAATGGATATGTAGTAACCTTTTCCATCGCATGGTTCAGTCCAATATAAAACTGTACCCCTCTTGCTATGCTGCAGTATCTGCCAATCAGGACATGCCCCTCTGACTCAAGCATTCCATCCACCATATAGCTGCCGACACCAAAAGTAAATCTGACGGTTTCGTCGTATGAACTGAATATATATCTGGTTTTTCTTTCAAAATTATCAAATTTGACTTTTATCATCACTATATCCTCACAAATTGCATATACCTGATTTATTTTGTGTTGTATACCACAGAGTATTCATCGCCCTGCTTGACCCGATAGCATACGCGGCCGCCAGGTCTGACATACTCCAGCAGCGATTTTACAGCTCCTTCATCAAGAGCAATGTCATTGCCTGCAATGATGGCATCAAGCTCATGCGGCAGCACACGCCAGATATCCCTGCCCAGATTGCTGCAGTACTGCACATCAAAGCCTGTCAATTTTGCCAGCTCATATTCGGCTTTATTGCTGCAGATACCCATAAGTCGGAGATCTTTCTTCAGCTGCTCCAAATGAAGTAAAGCAAAACCTGTGTGCACATCAAAAAGCAATACTCTGTCACCAGCCTGCAGATACTCACCAAAGCAGTATGCCGCATCGCCAATGGCTGCAAAATTCTCTGTTACGCCCCACTTGTCCATGAACTTCTTTTTATTCCGCGTCAAAAGCTCGTTGAACTTCCTGGCTGACGCTCTGCTGTCTGAATCAGTCTTCTTAAAGGAAGCATGATTGATATGATGGATAAAAGTATCCTTTGCCAAAATACACTCATAGCCAGCCTGCCAGATTCTGAAGCTGTAATCATCATCCTCATAATTTCCCGGAGTGAATCTTTCATCCAGGCCGCCCAGCCTTTCATATATCTCCCGTTTGAATATGTAGCAGAACATTATGAGCTTCATCCGCCGTTCCCATCGGCTGCTGTCCTGTTGATTGAAGCTCTCTGCAAAGGCAAACAGTCCCTCCAAATCCGGCAGCTCATATGGCACCTCAATCTGCTGCAGATTGCTGCAGCTATTGGTGACGCAGCTTACCGCACCAGTTTTTGGGCTTGCATAAAGACAATGCCGAAGCTGCTCCAGCCAGCGTGGAGTGACAATCGTATCACTGTTCAAAAGCAGCAGCTCTTCCCCCCTGGCGATTGACAGTCCCTGGTTGCAGCCCTTTGGAAACCCCACATTTTCACTGTTGTAGATTACCCTGACATCTGACTGCTGCTTCAGATACTCAACTGAGCCATCCTTGGACGCATTGTCTACGACGATAAGCTCATAGGTGCCAGGGTCAGTATGAAGCCTGATGCTGTCAAGGCAGATACTCAATATATCCTTTGTATTATAACTCAAAATGATTATACTAGTCATATTCAATCCCCTTCAATCCCCAGTATATTGCTAAAGCCTATGCACTATTTCACTTGCTGTACAGAAATAGCCCCATCCGCTTGCAGGAATGAGGCTACCATTTTACAAAATGTTATTTTATTATATGCAGCAGCATATCCTTCCATAGCCTGCTGCCACCGAAGCACCATACTATCCTGTTTTTTCATCGCAAACCTCAATATACCACAGCATCCCTGATTCTACTATCGAAACATTCGGTATACTACTTAAATTTACGCTGCAAAATAGTACGCATATAATATTTAATCCCTTAATATATCCAAAAGTGCAAAATCTGCCATAGGAAGCTTTGCTGCTGTATTCAAAGCCTCATCCTTATTGCCAAGATTTTTCTCCACAATCGCCAGATTTGTCAAGGTTTGAGCATGGAAGCCATCCAGCTTCAGTGCTTCCTCCAAATAACGGCGGGCTTCCATCAGGCCATCGACAAAATACGCCGCTCCGGCAAAGGCATTGAGCATCTTTATTTTCTCCGGCAAAGACACTGCCTGAACCAGGATCGCCTGGATGTTGTCCTGTACCGCATCATCTGTCGACTGAACCGGTACTGCAGGCACATCATGCCTCAAATCCTCTTTGGGATCTGCCGCTGCCTGCGCTGCCGCTTTCTTTTTATCTGTCAGCTCCTTCATTTTCGCCAGCATAGAGCTAAGCGCCGTCGCTTTCTTCTCAGCTTCCGAAGCAGCAGTCTGCCCAGGTGCTGCTGTGCTCTTTTCAGCAGTCTCCAGCTTCAGGAAAGCAGCTATATGCGGATAATTTGCCTTGATTTTATCGGTTTCAGCAGCAGCGTAATAGCTCAGGATATCCTGCAGCTCTGACTCCATCCCACCACTCATGGCATCACTGCTGTGCTCCAAGACATACTCACATACTGCAAGGGCGTCCTCATCCCGCTCCTCCACGATACATATACGCGCCAGCAGCAGACGCGCCTCGATATGTCCAGCTGCAAAATGCAAGGTATTGCTCACCCAGGAAGCAGCTCTGGTATAGTCACCCAGCCTGAAATACGCCAAAGCTCCCTGATAAAGCAGCTCCGGCTCATGATGCCCGGCTTCGATAATTTTGGCAAGGATATTCAATGCTTCCCCAAAATTTTCCTCAGCCATGGCGGTCTGCATGGCTTTTTTCCAGTCCGCTGCCTCAGCACCTTCCTGCGCAGGTGCCTGCACTGCGCTGTTCCCATTCGGAGCTATATTCTGCTGTCTCTTAGATGGTCTGCGATTTCTTTTTCCCATGATCAAACAACTCCTGTAGATAAAATCAATACATTACCGGCTCTCCAGATGCTTATTTCTCAGCTGGCCGCAGGCCGCCTGGATGTCATTGCCCATTTCACGGCGGACAGTAGCAGTAATATGATGGTCCGTCAGATACCTGGCAAAGAAACTGATGCGCTCCGGTGCCGGACGCTGCCAGTTCCTCTCTGCCACAGGATTGATGGGGATGAGATTCACACTGGCAAGCTGCCCTCTCAGCAAAGCCGTCAGCTCCTTGGCCTGCCTGAGATTATCATTTACTCCGTCAATAAGGATATATTCGTAGGTTACCCGGCGATGAGTCAGCTCGCCATATTCCCGACCTGCCTTCACTACCTCTGCCAATGGATACTTCATGTTTACAGGCATCAGCTCTGAACGCAGCGCATCCTCCGGCGCATGGAGAGAAATAGACAGGGTAACAGGCAGCTCTTCCTGTGCCAGACGGTAAATATTGGGCACTATGCCCGAGGTAGAGAGTGTGATGCTGCGATAGCTCATGCCCAGGCAATAATCCTCATGGAGCATGCGGATATATTTCAGCACATTTTCATAATTGAGCAGAGGCTCCCCTGAACCCATGATCACTACTGTGTCAACCTTTTGTCCCTCTTCAGCCAACAGGTCATTGATATACATGGTCTGAGCCAGCATTTCTCCCGCCGTAAGGCTGCGCACCATGCCGTGCAGGGTAGAGGCACAAAAGCAGCACCCCATGCTGCAGCCTACCTGTGAGGACACGCAAATACTGTTGCCATAGGGCTGACGCATCAGCACAGTTTCCACACCCGCCCCATCAGCAAAGCTCAGCAAAAACTTTGAAGTTTTACCATCAGCTGAATGAAGCTGTGCAGACGGCACCGCTCTCTCGATAGTATAGCTCTCCGCCAGTTTTTCTCTCAGTCCCTTGGGCAGATTATTCATTGAATGAAAATCTGCGGCACTTTTTTTATAGAGCCACTCTGCCAGCTGCTTGCCCCGAAATTTCGGCAGCCCCATAGCCTGCACCACTTCTGTCAATTCGGGCAGATTTTTCCCAAAAATATTTTCCATCATGTTTACTTTCTCCTGAGACAGGCAATAAAAAAGCCATCCGTACCGTCCCGCTGGGGATAGAGCTGCACCATTTCATCCTCTCTTGGTACAGGCAGACGCTGTCCGGCATTTTCCAGGACAAAATCCTTCGCACTCCGCAGAAAAGCCTCCACTACATCCTGATTTTCCTCACGGGCAAGCGTGCAGGTACTGTAAACCAGAATTCCTCCCGGTTTGACAGCGGCAGCGGCACTCCTCAGGATTTCAAGCTGCAGCTTTGGCAGCTCCTGCAACAGCTTCGGTGTCTTGCGCCAGCGTGAATCCGGCTTGCGCCGCAAAACGCCCAGCCCTGAGCATGGTGCATCTACCAATACCCGGTCTGCCTGCTGAGGAAATTCCTTCCACACCTCACGGGCATCCATGAGCTTGGGCTCGATGATATGAATAGACAGCCGCCGTGCGTTTTCCATGACCCTATCCAGCTTATGCTCATAGATATCACAGGCAACAATCCGCCCTCTGTCCTGCATCAGTGCTGCTATATGAGTTGTCTTGCCCCCCGGTGCACTGCATACATCCAAAATAAGCTCATCAGGCTGAGGGTCAAGCACATGGGCTACCAGCATGGAGCTTTCATCCTGCACCTGGCAGTAGCCCTCCTGCAGGGGACGCAGCCTGTCCAGCGCTCCATAATTTGTCAAAACAAAGCCTTCCTCTGTAAACTGGCTTTTACGCGCCTCGACTCCCACAGAGGTAAGCTGCAGGAACAGCTCTGAGGGGCTGGTAGTCAGGGTGTTAGTCCTGACAGACAGAGGAGCCTGCTGGTTATTGAACTGACACAGCCTGAGTGTCTCATCATAGCCAAATTCCTTTATCCAGCGGCGCACCAGCCATTCAGGATGCTGCTCCTTCAGTGCCAGATTCAGGGTAGCATTGCCCCTGCCCTCCGGAAAGCCACCCTTTTCAGGTTCCCGCACCATGGTACGCAGTACACCATTGACAAATTTGGCAGCGCCCTCGTTGCTGAATTTCTTTGCCAGCTCTACTGATTCATTGCAGGCAGCAGAAGGCGGCACCCTGTCCATATACAAAAGCTGATAGGCTCCCAAGCGCAGGATTTCCTGCACCACGGGAGCCACCTTGTTCCATGGCCGGGTCAAATATTTTCTTATCACCCAGTCCAGGGTCCCGCCCGCCTTGACGGCTCCATAGACCAGCTCCGTGACAAAACGGCGGTCTACATCGGACAAATCACCCTGACGCAGCTCCCTTGCCAGTGCCACATTGGCATAAGCCTCCTGCTGATGTACCTCAGACAGTATCTTTAAAGCAGCTTCCCTTGCCTTATCCATCAAATTCTATTTCTCCTTCTTCTCTGAGGAATTCTTTTTCGGCGTATCAGGCAAAATAATTATTTCCTCCACCGCCCTGCGAAACTCCTCCAAATCCACATGAGTATTGTAGCATGGTCCATTGGGCCGCACATTCAGCACTCCCACCGAGGGTATCGGATACACATCCTGGATCCCGCTTGCCAAATCCCGCTCGCAGGCAATGGCCACCACCGCCTGAGGACGGATTTTCATCACGGTCTGCCTTGCCAAAGTACCTCCCGTAACTACAAAAAAATGAAAGCCCATTTCCTCTGCCATTGTCACCAGCGCACCTATGTCACAGCCGCCGCAGCGCTTGCAGTTGCCGGGGTTACGGGTAATTTTATGGGGACAGGTCGCCAGCTGCAGACAGTGGGGCGTTACCACCAGCAGTTTGTCCGGTGCTATCTTGATGTGACGGTTCCTGATAATCTGATTGCTGACTGCTACAAAGGAGCCCTCAATCTGCCGCCGGTCTATCCCCAGCAGCTTGCCTATGCCCAGTGCTCCATAAAACAGCATATTCATCAGTCCATAGGTCTGCTTCTGCAGGAACACCGGCACATACCAGCCCAAAATTCCTGCCACCATGCAAAAAATCCCTACCGCCAGCAATGCAGCAACCATGCCCAACGTCAAGCCAAAAGCCAGAGGCAGATGGACATTCAGCTCCTGCAGTCCCAAATAGGAAATTTTCCAGATTAAGCCAAACAACAGGCATACTACAGCGAAGCTGCCTGTCATCAGTCCCACAAAGAGCCTTTTTTTAGTCAATATAGAAGTCTGTGCAAAACAACTCATAGTTTTTCCTCGATTTAACCGTTCACGCAAAAACATCTCCGATTTCAACGCCATGACCGCGCACGAAATCACCGGCAGCCATGCGTTTTTTGTTCGGCGGCTGCACCTCCAGTATTTCTGCAAAGCCCTGCCCGGCAGCAACGATAAAGCTGTTTTTTCTCAGCTCTACAACTGTGCCCGGCTCAGCATCAATCTCCAGCTCAACAGCTCTGGCACGCCAAAATTTATAATTCTTGCCGCTGCAGCTGCTCCAGGCAACAGGCCAGGAATTCAGTCCCCTGATGAGATTATGTATCTCCTGGGCAGATTTGTGCCAGTCAATATGACCGGTTTCCTTATTCAGCATACCTGCATAATTTGACAGGCTGTCATCCTGCTTTTCCGGTACAATGCTGCCTGCTGCCAGCCCGTCGACCGTCCTTGCCAGAAGAACACCGCCCATTTCCATCAGTCTGTCATGGAGCTCCTCTGTGGTCATATCCTCAGTGATTGCCACAGAAGCCTTCAGCAGCATATCCCCTGTATCCAGACCGGCGTCCATCAGCATCGTAGTTACGCCGGTTTCCTTTTCCCCATTGATAATTGACCAGTGGATAGGTGCCGCTCCGCGATACCGCGGCAGCAGAGACGCATGCACATTGACACAGCCCAGCCGCGGAATATCCAAAATCCGCTGGGAAAGTATCTGGCCAAAGGCTACCACCACAATCAAATCCGGCTGCAAAGCCTCCAGCTTCGCAGTAAACTCCTCCTGCTTGATTTTTTCCGGCTGCAGAACAGTCAGTCCATATTCCAGAGCTGCTGTTTTTACAGGAGAAGCCTGCAGGCTGTGCCCTCTCCCTTTCGGCCGATCCGGCTGGGTAATAACCGCCAATATATCAGTTTTTTCCTGCAGAATGCGCAGGCAGGGCACAGCAAAATCCGGTGTACCCATAAAAATTGTCTTCAGCTTGCTCATTTTTTCTCTCCATTGCGCAGACTCTTGGCCACATCAATAAACAAGGTACCAAAGAGATGGTCTATTTCATGCTGGATGCAGCGCGCCAAAAGACCGTCCGCAGTCAACCTCTTCCGCTTGTTCCAGCGATTGGTGTACTCGACTGTCACTCTGGCAGAACGCTCTACTGTCCCAAAGACATCAGGCACACTCAGACAGCCCTCAGTATCAAGCTCCGAGCCTTCCCGTTCCACAATCACCGGGTTGATCAGCTCCAAAAGTCCATTCTCATCATTGACATCAATGACGACACAGCGAATGGACTTGCCTACCTGAGGCGCTGCCAGACCGACACCGTCAGCCTTGTACATCGTTTCCGCCATATCATCCAGCAGCCTTCTCAGCCTGCTGTCAACCTTTTCTATTACAGCAGCCTCCTGCTTCAGCACAGGATTGCCTGCCTTTACTATTTCCAATAACGCCATTTATATCAGCCTCCTGAGTTACATTATAACTAATTAATTCTATCATATATAGTAAATTTGTGCCAACTAAAACTATCTCCCGCACATCGGCAGCCATAAAACTGCAAAAAAGCAAACAAAAAGAGGCCGGGATACAAAATCCCAGCCTCAATCTATTGCAGGTTCCGTTCAATACTGGTAAAAAATCAAGCCTTGCCAGCCAGCTTCTTGTAGCCGGCCAGTCTGTTCTGAGCATCCTGCTTGGTCTTCTCAAAGAGCGCCTCAGCAGCTTCTGGGAAGCTGCGCTTCAGTGAAGAATAACGCACCTCGCCCAGCAGGAAATCCTCGAACTTGTCCCAATCAGGCTCCCTGGAATCAAGGCTGAAAGCAGGCTTCTCTGTATCAAGCAGGGATGGATTGTAACGGAAGTTAGCCCAATAGCCGCAGGCAACTGCCTTGGCAGCCTCCTCCTGGCTTCTGCCCATACCAATGCGGATACCATGGTTGATACATGGAGCATAACCGATAATCAGAGACGGTCCCGGATAAGCCTCTGCCTCGGCAATCGCCTTCAATGCCTGGTTCTTGTCTGCACCCATGTCAATCTGTGCTACATATACATAACCATAGGTCATGGCCATCAAGCCCAAATCCTTTTTCTTGGTCTTTTTGCCGGTTGCAGCAAACTGGGCAATAGCAGCAGTAGGCGTAGCCTTGGATGCCTGACCGCCGGTGTTGGAATATACCTCTGTATCAAAGACGAATACATTGACATCCTCACCGGAAGCAAGTACATGGTCAACACCGCCGTAGCCGATATCATAAGCCCAGCCGTCACCGCCAAAGATCCACTGGGAACGCTTCACAAGGAAGTCACGGTTCTCATAAATCTTGTTCAGCAGAGCATCGCCGTTCTTTTCATTTTCCAACAGCTCTGCCACAGCGTCAGCACGCTGACGGGAGCCCTCGCCCTGGTTCATATTGTCCAGCCACTCGGTCATAGCCTCCTGCAGCGCAGCAGAGCCGTGTCCTTCTTCAACAGCCTTGGCAATATCGGCAGCCACTGTATCACGCACAGCCTTTACACCCAGGAACATACCAAGACCGAACTCGGCATTGTCCTCAAACAGGGAATTAGCCCAGGCAGGACCATGGCCCTGTGCATTGGTAGTATAAGGCATTGCCGGTGCACTGGCGCCCCAAATAGAAGAACAGCCTGTTGCGTTGGCAATCATCATACGGTCACCGAAGAGCTGAGTAATCAGCTTGGCATAAGGGGTCTCACCGCAGCCTGCGCAGGCACCGGAGAACTCCAGGAGCGGCTGCTCGAACTGAGAGCCCTTGACGGTTTCCTTCTTGACAGGATTGGCCTTTGGAGCTACCTTGCTCGGGTCAACACAATAGTCAAATACAGCCTGCTGTGCTTCCTGAGTAGCGATAGGCTTCAGCACCAGAGCCTTTTCCTTGGCCGGGCAGGCATTGACACAGTTGCCGCAGCCGGAGCAGTCCATAGTAGAAATGGTCATGGTGAAGTTCAGTCCCTTGGCACCGATAGCTGCCTTGGAAGCGAATGCTGCCGGAGCTGCCTTTGCCTCTGCATCAGTCGTCAGGATTGGACGGATAGCTGCATGAGGGCAGACGAAGGAACACTGATTGCACTGGATGCACTTGGTAACATCCCACTCCGGAACATTGATGGCGATACCGCGCTTCTCATAAGCGGATGCACCGCTAGGGAAGGTGCCGTCAGCCAGGGACTCCAAATCCTTTACGGACAGCTTGTTGCCCTCCTGGCGGTTGATTGGATTCTGGATATTTCTGATATAATCAGGCAGATGAGAGGTATCCTCTGCTGCCGTATCCTTGGCCTTTGCCCATTCAGCAGGTACATTCACCTTGTGCAGAGCATTGATGCCGGCATCAATCGCACCGTGGTTCATATCAACGATGTTCTGACCCTTCTTGCCATAGGAAGTAACTACCGCATCCTTCAAATGCTGAACAGCAGTATCAATAGGAATGATGTCAGCCAGCTTGAAGAAAGCGGACTGCATCACCATGTTGAAGCGGCCGCCCAAACCCAGCTCCTGCGCAATCTTGACAGCATTTACCGTATAGAAGTCGATTTCATTCTTGGCAATATAACGCTTCATGGCTGCAGGCAGATGCTGATCCAGCTCCTCATCAGACCAAATGGTGTTCAGCAGGAAGGTGCCGTTCTTTCTCAAGCCTGCCAGCAAATCATATTTATCGACATAGGACTGCTGGGAGCAGGAAATAAAGTTGGCATTATTGATCAGATATGGAGAATTGATTGGTGTATCACCAAATCTCAGATGGGACATGGTAATACCGCCGGACTTCTTGGAGTCATAGGCAAAATAAGCCTGCGCATAGAGCTTTGTCTTATCACCGATAATCTTGATGGCAGACTTGTTTGCGCCAACGGTGCCGTCAGAGCCAAGTCCCCAGAACTTGCAGGCGGTAGTACCGGCAGGCGTAAGGTCTACATCCTCAGGATACAGAGGCAGGGATGTACCGTTCAAATCATCGTCAATACCGATGGTAAAACCGTTCATTGGCACATCCTTCTTCAGCTCCTCATAGACACCAAGAACCTGATCAGGATTTACATCCTTGCCGCCCAGGCCATAACGGCCGCCAACGATGATTGGATGTCTGTCAGTATTGTAGAAAGCAGTGCGGACATCCTGATACAAAGGCTCACCCAGAGCACCCGGCTCCTTGGTGCGGTCCATAACGGCAATCTTAGTTACTGTGGAAGGAATTGCATCCATGAAATGCTTTACGGAGAACGGACGGAACAGATGCACCGCAACCATACCAACCTTCTCGCCCTTGGCATTCAGGAAATCTACAGCCTCAGCCAGGGTCTGATTCAGGGAACCGATAGCGATAACTACACGCTCCGCATCAGGTGCACCGTAATAATCGAATACATGATGCTCACGGCCGGTGATCTTTGCCAAATCTGCCATAGCCTCTTCAACCAAATCAGGGATAGCATCATAATACTTGTTGACAGTCTCACGGGTCTGGAAATAAATATCATCATTCTGTGCAGTACCGCGGATGCAAGGATGATCAGGATTGAGGGCATTGCGGCGGAATTCATTGACGGCATCCCAGTCAAGAATCTTGCCAAGCTCATCATAAGGAATCAGCTCAATCTTCTGAATCTCATGGGAGGTACGGAAGCCGTCAAAGAAATTCAGGAACGGCACCTTGC
The DNA here is from genome assembly GCA_028691285.1 of Anaerovibrio sp. Lineage (GTDB taxonomy): Bacteria > Bacillota > Negativicutes > Selenomonadales > Selenomonadaceae > Anaerovibrio. Next base: position 10,888 of record JAQUZO010000018.1, read on the forward strand.
CCTTGATTGCAACCAAATGGGCAACCGCTGCCATATCCATAACCTCCTGCACGGAGGATTCAGCCAGCATGGCCATACCAGTCTGGCGGGCAGCCATAACATCCTGATGATCGCCAAAGATATTCAGGGAGCTGGTTGCCAAAGCACGAGCACTTACATGGAATACACCTGGAAGCAGCTCGCCAGAAATTTTGTACATATTCGGAATCATCAGCAGCATGCCCTGAGACGCAGTATAGGTAGTGGTCAAAGCACCTGCCTGCAGGGAGCCGTGCACGGCGCCTGCGGCACCAGCCTCAGATTCCATCTCAATGATATTTACCTTCTGGCCGAACAAATTCAGTTTGCCCTTGGCTGCCATTTCATCAACATTCTCAGCCATTGGAGAAGACGGTGTGATTGGATAGATTGCAGCTACATCTGTAAATGCGTAGGATATATACGCAGCAGCAGCATTACCATCCATAGTTTTCATTTTTTTGCTCATGTTTGATACTCCCCCTTGTAGTTAATACGACAGTGCCAACCTAACACAATTAATTGGTACAACCATATAAAGTATACACAACTAACCTGAACCATGTATTTTTTTTATAGGAAATATACACACTCCATTGGACTTATTATACAACCTGCAATAACTTTTGTAAATGATACTTCCGTTTTCATAACCTTTTCATTTATTCTGACAATTGAGCATTTGGATGCATAAAATTCACAATTTTTCAATGTACAAACAACATAATATGCGCAAATCACGCACTAACAATATTTCATTTGTAGTATACATTCCTATTTTGTCGTAATTTTTTGCTTCTTCATACCCTGCTGCTCACGCTGCCTGCACACTATCCGGCGCCTCAGCCTGCAGCAGCCCGTCTACTCCTCAATCTGTGCCAAAGCTTCTTTGCCAAACAGCCATACAACCTTTTCCCTTGCCTTCTCCCTGACCTCCTCATTGATATACAAATGAGCCAGCAGCAGGGTGCCCGCTATAATGGTCAAATCATCTGTATAGCCTAGCCATGGCAGAAAGTCCGCAACCGCATCAAATGGTACAATCAAATATCCAAGTGCACCGTAAATGCCGGCTTTGATTCTGGCTGGACACTTTGGATTTTTTGTCACATAAAACAGCTGCAGTGCTTTGTAGGCCAGCTTTACGCCAATAGCCTGAAAATTCTTGCCTATCTTCTGCCACAGCTTAGCCTCATCATATTGCGCAGCATAGCTTTTTGCCTCAGCCTCCTGCCATACTGCTGCTTTCACCGGCTTGCCTTTGGCAAACAGCTTCATGGGATTTTTCAATTTCAACCTGCCGCACCACCTTTCACTGCTGCAAATATTTCGCGCCAACAATTCTCAGCTCATCAGGCCGCACCTGCGTATACAAATACAGCACCCTGACGCCTGCTTCCCTTGCCGCCTCTGCAGCCTGAACATATTCCGGATGCGCAGCCTCATTCGGTATTACCTCATATACTCCTTCCATCTGGATTACATAGGCCATGGTGCAGCTGTAGCCTTCCCCCGCCGCCCTTGCCAGCTCTCCCAAATGCTTCACTCCACGCAGTGTGGGAGCATCAGGAAAATAGCCTGTGCCATTGATTTCCAGCGTACAGCCCTTGACCTCCAGCAGATATTTCTGCGCCTGTCCGTCGTCAGTATGCTTTTCCATATAAAAATCAATACGGGAGCTGCCATATTTATATTCCGGCTTGACACAATCATAGCCCTGCTCTGCCAGCCATTCTGCCACAGCCCTGTTGGGAGCCTGACTGTCCATATTGATCAGCCCAAAGTCTTTTTTATATACTGCAGTCAGGTCATATCGCGTCTTGCGCTGAGGATTGGCTGCCTTTGCCAGCACTACCCTGGCGCCTGGCACCAGCAGCTCCCTGCAGCGCCCTGTATTCTTGACATGCACTGTCTCCAGTCTGCCGGCAAGCTCTACATGCGCAATAAACCTATTGGGCCTGTCCACAAAGCAGCCTTCTGCTATTTCCTGATAAATCATCCTTTGCCAAGCACCCTCCTTTGCTCCATCGTGTCTTCTCGATACCTTTTCCATTATATACGATACCGCATATATTATATCGCATTAATCTGTAAAAAAGCAGGAAAAATAAAAATCAGGCCGGAGAGCCGTCATTATACTCTCAAGCCTGATTTTATCCAATTCTTATTTAACTGCCAAAGTGATATCCTCGCCGTTGATGTTCCATTCCTTGACAAAACCGTCAACACTGCCGCAGACAACAGCATCTCCCAGAACAATCTTCCTGATGAACGCCTCGTTGCGGCTCATGATATCCATGAGCCTGTCATTGCCATCAGCAAAAACAGTGATATGGTCAGTAACCTCAAAACCATTTTCCTTGCGCATGGTCTGAATTTTGCTGATGATTTCACGCACAAAGCCTTCCTCAATCAGCTCCTGAGTAAGCGTAGTCTCAAGGGCAATCGTGACATTGCCGTATCTCTGCGTGGCAAAGCCCTCCGTCTGAGACATGGTAACATCCACATCCTCAGCTGTCAGCTCCACTTCACCGCTCTGCAAGGCCAGCTTCAGCCTGCCGGAGGCATCCAGCTCAGCCTTGGCAGCATGACCATTCACAGCTGCCAGCGCAGCCTTGACCTCGCCAATCTGCTTGCCCACCTTAGGGCCAAGCACCTTGAACTGCGGCTTGAAGCTGTAAGAGAGATATTCCTCCATATCCTCTTTGAAGGCAACTGATTTGAGGTTCAGCTCACTGGCAATGATTTCCTTGAAGAAATCGTCCAGCTCACGGTCAGCCTTGACATACATATTGCCGATCGGCTGACGGTTCTTGATATTGGACGCGTTGCGGGCTGCCCGGCCCAAAACCACGATTTCCAGCAGCAGCTCCATCTTGCTTTCCAGCTCTCCGTCAATGAAGCTGTCATCAGCAGCCGGGAAGTCACAGAGATGCACAGAGATTGGTGCTTCCCTGTCCACGCTGCATACCAGATTGCGGTAAATGCTCTCTGTGATAAACGGCACCATCGGTGCAGACAGCTTTACCAGAGTGGTAAGGGCAGTATAAAGCGTCATGTAGGCATTGATTTTATCCTGGGTCAGCTCCTTGCCCCAGAAACGCTCACGGCTGCGGCGCACATACCAGTTGGACAGCTCATCGACAAAATCCTGCAGAGCCTTGGCAGTTTCCGTTACCTTGTAGGCGGACAGATTGCTGTCCACTGTCTTGATAAGCGTATTCAAACGGGAAAGTATCCACTTGTCCATAACCGACAGCCTGCTGTATTCAAGCTGATGGGCAGTAGCATCAAAGCCGTCAATGTTGGCGTACAGCACATAGAACGCATAGGTATTCCACAGCGTGCCCATGAACTTGCGCTGCCCCTCCTGCACTGCATCATCATGGAAGCGGTTCGGCAGCCACGGAGCGCTGTTCTCATAGAAATACCAGCGAATCGCATCTGCGCCATGCTTCTTCAGGGCATCCATCGGGTCAACAGCGTTGCCCTTGGACTTGCTCATCTTCTTGCCGTCCTTATCCTGTACATGCCCCAGAACAATAACATTTTTGTAAGAAGCATTGTCAAAGAGCAGCGTGGAAATTGCCAGCAGGGAATAGAACCAGCCGCGGGTCTGATCAACCGCCTCGGAGATGAAATCTGCCGGATAACGCTCCTCGAAGATTTCCTTGTTCTCAAACGGGTAATGCCACTGAGCAAAAGGCATGGAGCCGGAATCAAACCAGCAGTCGATTACCTCCGGTACACGCTTCATCTCGCCGCCGCACTCAGGACACTTAATCGTTACAGCATCGATATACGGCCTGTGCAGCTCAATATCTTCAGGGCAGTTATCAGACATTGCCTGCAGCTCCGCAATAGAGCCGACAGAATGCTGGTGTCCGCAGGAGCACTCCCAGACATTCAGCGGTGTGCCCCAATACCTGTTGCGGCTGATGCCCCAGTCCTGCACATGCTCCAGCCACTCACCGAAGCGTCCCTTGCCGATGGCCTCAGGAATCCAGTTGATGGTATTATTGTTGTCAATCAGCTTTTCCTTCACAGAGGTCATATTGATGAACCAGGACTCACGGGCATAGTAAATCAGCGGTGTATCGCAGCGCCAGCAGTGCGGATAGCTGTGCTCAAACTTAGGTGCCTTGAACAGCTTGCCTGTTTTTTTCAAATCATCAAGAATCAGCGGATCAGCAGCCTTGACAAAAACACCGGCCCAGTCGGTCTCCTCGGTCATATTGCCCTTGGCATCCACAAACTGCACAAACGGCATATCATATTTGCGGCAGACGCGGGCATCATCCTCACCAAAGGCAGGTGCGGTATGAACTATACCTGTACCATCACTGGTGGTAACATAGTCATCGCACATCACAAAAAATGCCTTTTTCTTGATTTTGCCGTTGGCAAAAGGGTACAGCGGCTCATAATCACGATACTCCAAAGCCTTGCCCTTGAAACGCTCCACAACGGTGCGTTCTCCCTCCTTGTTGGCAAAGACGGACTCCACCAGAGCCTCAGCCATGATCAGATTTTGACCTTCATAGCTGATTTTTACATAATCCACCTCCGGGTTTACCACCAGGCCAAGATTGGACGGCAGGGTCCAAGGCGTGGTAGTCCATGCCAGGAAGTAGGTGTTCTCCTCATCCAATGCCCTGAACTTGACCATGGCAGAGCGTTCCTTAATATCCTTGTAGCCCTGTGCCACCTCATGGGAGGACAGCGGAGTGCCGCAGCGAGGGCAGTAAGGAACTACCTTATGACCCTTGTACAGCAGCCCCTTTTTCCAGATTTCCTGCAGTGCCCACCAGACAGATTCGATATAATCATTTTCGTAGGTAATATAAGGATGCTCCATATCTGCCCAGAAGCCTACCACATCGGAAAATTCCTCCCACATGCCCTTGTACTTCCATACAGATTCACGGCACTGGCGGATAAACGGCTCGATTCCATACTTTTCAATCTGTTCCTTGCCGTCCAGCCCCAGCATCTTTTCCACTTCCAGCTCTACAGGCAGTCCGTGGGTATCCCAGCCGGCCTTTCTCAGAACCTTCCTGCCCTTCATGGACTGATAACGCGGCAGCATATCCTTGATAACACGGGTCAATACATGGCCAATATGCGGCTTGCCGTTCGCAGTCGGCGGACCGTCATAAAAAGTAAATGTATCACAGCCCTCGCGATTGCTGATACACTTATTGGCAATATCATTTTCCTTCCAGAATTTCAGAACCTCGGCCTCTCTCTGCACAAAGTTCAGATTTGTATCAACCTTGTTGTACACGCTTTCTACCTCCTAAAATACCTTCTTACTGCAGTTTTTCTGCAGTAAATAAAAAAGCTCCTGTCCAAAATAGGACAAGAGCAGAATTTTACTAATGCTTGGGGCTTGCACCACCTATTTCATATACCATCATATACTATCTCGCTAACGGGAGAACCCGGCTCAGCCTAGCACCGCAAAATCAACGGTTTTCGGCCTGCAGCTCAGAAGTGATTTTCGCCAACGCTTACTGCTGCAGGGCTCACACCATCCCCCGCTCGCTGAAAGTATTCGTCAGTGGCTACTTTCTTCATCACAGCCTTACACTATGAAACTGTCATACACTCTACCATATATTCAGCAAAATTTCAAGCTATTTTAGTTCCAATCCCACCGGACAATGGTCGCTGCCAAAAATCTCGTTATAAATCGTGGCAGTTTCAATCCGTGAGCTCAGACGGTCGGAAACCAGGAAGTAATCGATGCGCCAGCCTGAATTATTGGCACGGGCCTTGCGCAGATATGACCACCATGTATATGCACCTGTGACATCGGGATAAATATGGCGGAAGGTGTCTGTAAAGCCCGCTGCCAGCAGCTTTGTGAACTTTTCTCTTTCCTGATCGGTGAAACCCGCATTTTTGTGGTTGGTCCGCGGATTTTTCAAATCAATTTCCGTATGGGCTACATTCAGGTCCCCGCAGACAATGACCGGCTTTTTCCTGTCCAGGTCCTGCAGAAAGGCCCTGAAGGCTGTCTCCCACTCCATGCGGTAATCGATGCGCGCCAGCTCCTTTTGAGAATTTGGGGTATAGACCGTCACCAGATAATACTCCGGCAGCTCAAGGGTGATAACCCGTCCCTCATGATCATGCTCCTCAATGCCCAGACCATAGCTTACACTCAAAGGCTCGACACGGCTGAAAACCGCCGTTCCCGAATAGCCTTTTTTCTCCGCACTGTTCCAGTACTGGGTATAGCCGGGCAGCTCAAGTATTGCCTGTCCCGGCTGCATCTTGGTTTCCTGTACGCAAAAAATATCTGCATCCATATCTCGAAAGGACTCCATAAACCCCTTGGTCAGACAAGCCCTCAATCCATTGACATTCCATGATACAAAACGCATTCACATGCCCCTCTCTCATTACAAATTCGATATCACACAGATAATTATACAATAGCTGAGAGAAAATAAAAAGCGGGCAAAAATTACATTTTGCCTGATACATACCAGGCCAGTCTGCCAAAAGCGAGACCCAGGACAGCTCCCGCCAGCACATCACTTGGATAATGCATAAATAAATACAGCCGGGAAAAGCCGATTGCCGCTGCCAGCAGCATCGCCATTATGCCCCATTGGCGTTTCCCCCCGCACCACAGCGCAGCTGCTGCCGCAAAGGAGCTGAAAGTGTGCCCGGACGGAAAAGAAAAATCATTCACCTTGGGAGCATCTATAAGCAGCGGCATCCAGGAATATTCTATACATGGGCGCAGACGCATCACAAGCGGCTTCAGGAGCATATTTCCCACCAACAGGCTGAAAAGCAGCCCGATAAGCACCGTCGCACCGGTACGCCGGTATTTTTTCGTGCACAGCAGGGCAAAACCTGCCAGGATCCACACCATTCCCAGATTGCCTGCGGCAGACACTCCCACCATCCAAGGGGATAAAACCTCCGTTACCAAATGCTCCTGCATCCAAAAAATCAGGTTCGTATCCAAACCAATTATGCTCGTCATAGCTTTTTGCCTCACTTTCATTAATTGGTTTAAATATACCCGGTAAATCTAAACGCAGCTTAAACAAAAATGAAACATATTATTAAAGATTCACCTGTGGAAGCGGTAGCCTGCTCCCCAAACAGTTTCTATATAAACGGGCTTGGCAGGATTCGGCTCTATCTTTTCCCGGATGCGGTTCACATGCACCATAACTGTTGCTGTATCACCGACTGCATCAAAGCCCCATACACGCTCCAGCAATTTGTCCTTGCTGAAAATTAGGCCGGGGTTTTCCGCCAAAAATACCAGCAGCTCAAACTCCCTGTTGGTCAGCACGACCTCCTTGCCTGCCGCATATACCCGATGGGCAGACGGCTGTATTTCCAGCTCTCCCGCCTGCAGTACCTTTTGCTGCCCGGCCGCCAGCCCCCTGGTAAGCCGTTCATATCTGGCAAGATGTGCCTTGACTCTTGCCACCAGCTCTCCGGGACTGAACGGCTTGATGATATAATCATCCGCTCCCAGACCAAGACCACGAATCTTATCAATATCTTCCCTTTTGGCTGATACGATCAGAATGGGCAGCTCCTTGACCTTACGAACCTCACGGCAGATCTGGAAGCCATCTGCACCTGGCAGCATCACATCCAAAAGCAGCAGATCATATATCCCGGTCAGAGCCTTCCGCAAGCCCTCAGTGCCATCCGCAACAATCTCTACGGCCAAATCGCTCGCTTCAAGATAATCCCGCTCCAGTTCAGCAATCCCCTTGTCGTCCTCTACCAGCAATATCTTTTTCATGCCTTCTCCTCCACTATCGGCAGCAGTATACAAATCGTCAGGCCTCCGCCCGGTGTCTGCTCTGCCCAGATTGTCCCCTGCAGCCCTGCAATGATCTGCCTTACAATAGCCAGCCCCAAGCCGCTGCCCTTGGCCACATTCGTCCGGGCTGGATCAGTCCGATAAAAGCTCCTGAACAGCTTGGGCAGCTCCTCCTCCGCCACGCCGATGCCATTATCCGCAAAGGAGAGCTTGACATGCGCTGCCTGCTTCTCCAGCCCCAGGCTTACCCTGATTGCTTCTCCCTGCTTGTATTTGATGCTGTTTTCCAGCAGATTTTCCAGCACTCGCTGGAACTGTATGCGGTCCAGCAGCACCGTAACCTGCCTGTGCTCAGGCTGAAAGCACAGCTCCAGCCCCCGCTCTGCCAGAAAGCTTTTCCTGTCTTCCGCGAAATCTGCAAAATAGCCATATATTTCCACAGGCTCAAGATGGAATGGAATACGGTCCAAATCCAGCTTGGAAAATATGAACAGGTTCTCCACCAGCTTTTCCATTGTGCAGGCCTTCTGATAAATCATTTCCATATAATGCCGCTGCTTTGCCTGCGTTTTGGCTATCCCGTCCAAAATTCCGCTGGCATACCCCTTGACCGAAGTCAACGGCGTCGACAAATCGTGAGAGATGCCGGCAATCAGTTCCTTGCGGTTCTGTTCATAGCGTTCCTGTGTGTCCTTTGCCTTTTTCAGCTCCCGGCGCATACGGTCAAAGGCTTGGCAGGTCTCACCCAGCTCATCCTGCGTGCGCACCCCCAGGGACACATCCATATTCCCCTTCCTTATTTCACTGGCAGCCAGCCGCAGAGCGGCCAAAGGCTCCAATATCTGCCCGGACAAAAGCCTGGATAAATAAATTCCCCAGGCAATGATAAAGACAATAGCCGTTCCTAATATGACAAAAACCATATTCTCCCAAAAATCCCGATTGCTTCTGTCCTGAGCACTGTCCTTCGCCAGAAAAGCTACGCTCCCTGCTGCCAGAATAGTTGTACCGCTGCGTGGTGAGGTGTAGCCAAAGGCGAATTCATCATCATTCCATACCAGCATGGAAGAACTGTCTCCGCAGCTTTTGCGGACAGCTTCCTGAATCGTGCCGCTGTCTGCTCCCGGTGTCAGGTAAAGCACCTGTCTGTCCTTCAGCACCATCGTGCTGATGCCCTGTGCCTCCAGAATTTGAAAATCCTCCTGCATATCCCGGAGCTTTGGTACACCCTTCTTGTCAGCCCTGGCCCGCAGGGAGCTGACAGCAAACTGTACCGAGAGTGCCGGACCCTTGTCCGGCCAGAGCATGACCAGCTCGCGCTGCTGCGCTGCCCCAGTAAAGCGCAGCCCTGTATAGGCTGCCGTTCCAATCAGCAGCAGCAGGCATACCGGAATGAACACCATCATGAAATTGGCGAACAGCAGCCGTTTTTTAACGGAAATATCCCTTATCTGCATCTTCTCAGCCCCTCTCAGCTATCTTTTTTCCATTATACTGTAAAAATCTAAATAAAAGCTAACAATACAATTTTTTTGTTTTGAAAATATTTTTTGCCAGTTTATTT